>JAGXRU010000062.1 GCA_018335765.1 Alkaliphilus sp. | reverse complement strand
TTTTTCAACATATCCCTCAAAGACCTCCAGCTGGGCATCAGTTATGCACTGCTCCTTATTAATAATCAAGTGAAGTCTGTCTGTATTCAAAACATCACACAAAAGCACCTCTACATCTAACAGAGGTGTATGTGTGCCGGTTTTTTCGACTCTGCTCACAGCGTCCCTTAAAACTTCCTTTATGGTTACTGCCAACACTAACCCTCCTTATTACCCGCCAACACACCCTGCATAGCCGCTATGGCAACCTCAAGCTGTCTGTCATCAGGCTCCTTGGTGGTCAGCTTTTGAAGCATAAGACCAGGATAGCTGATCATGCATACCAGCTTGGACTTGCTCTTGCCCGCCCATCGTATGATCTCATAGGATATCCCCGCAACCACAGGCATCAAAGCCAACCTTGATATAACTCTCACCATAGGATTAGGCCATCCAATAAAAGAAAAAAGAATCATGCTGATCACCATTACAATTAACAAAAAACTAGTTCCGCATCTCGGATGAAGTGCTGTAAATTGTCTTGTATTCTCCACCGTCAAGGGCAGCCCATTTTCATAGCAATGAATAGTTTTATGCTCTGCACCATGATATTGAAACACTCTTTGTATATCCTTCATTTTAGATATCAGCAGTACATAACCAATAAATAAAAGTATTCTCATAATTCCTTCAATCACATTAAGCCAGATGTGTCCGCTGATTATAGTCCTTAAAAAGCTTGTCACCACTGTTGGCAAAATGATAAATATAGATATAGAGAGAGCTATGGCAATGAACACCGAAAAATAAATCATTACATCATTTGCCTTGTCCCCCAGCTTATTTTCAACCCAAATTTCAAACCTTCCTTTTTTAAATGACTCATCCTCATCCTCCCAAAATTCAGCGGAATAAGTGAGAGCTCGCACCCCAAGCACCATTGCGTCAACAAGTGCTATTACACCCCTGATAATCGGCATTTTAGCCAAAGGGCTTTGCGACATGCCCTTTAACACTTCTTTATTTACCACTATCTCACCGTTAGGCTTTCTTACGGCTATTGCCAAATCCTTTGGTCCCTTCATCATTACTCCTTCAATTACCGCCTGCCCGCCTATCCCTGTGGGCTTGGCATCCTTAATAAAAACCTTGTCTTTGTCCAAATTGACCTTCCTCTCAAAAACACATTAGTTGCTGTCTTAATTGTAGCACAGCCCAAATATTGTTGCAAACAATAATAGGGCGGTATCAAACCACCCCCACAAGCTTCTGCATCTTTTGCAGTTTTTCCTGTTTCGTCTGTAAAATTAATCCTGCTGCATACAATTTCATCATACTGCTCTATAGTAATGCTTTTTTCTTTGAGCAGCAATTGTGGAACAGAAATGAATTCTCCGACTAAACGACTTCGCTCAACACAAAATCAGGCATCACACCAGACAGCTGTTGATTATTCGCAACTTATTCCTCTATTTCCTTATTACCCTCTTGATAATAAAGAACAATTGCTTCATCAAGTTTCTGGCTGATTTTTACAATTTCGTCTTTTGTAAGCTCGTCGTCGCTCGCTACGCTAATGGAAAATTCTAACTCTTCCCTGAGTTTTTCAATCTTATCCTTGATGGTCATCCTCGGTTCTCCTCTTCTCTAATTTATTACTAATTCGAGTCGCTTCCTGTAAGAATTTACCTCACCTAAGTAACATATCATAAATAAATACCCTGTGCAATAAAGGATAAATATTTTTTGTGACAAAAACTCTACAACATCATTTTTTTATATTCAAAATAACATTTTGGACACAGCGACTCATACTCCACATCGTTTTCATGATCAATAGCTATCTGCTCCCCTTCAAACACAAACCTGCCATTGACCTTTCTGCCGTTTAGCAGTGCCTTCTTTCCGCAGGAACATATTGTTTTCAGCTCCTCAATGCTATGTGCAATCAACAGCAAACGTTCACTCCCCGGAAAACCATTAACCTTAAAATCAGTCCTCAATCCATAACAAATAGTTGGTATTTCCAGCTTTACTGCAATTTCAAAGAGCTGATCAATATGCTCTCTCGAAAAAAATTGTACTTCATCCACCAAAATACAGTGGAGCGCTCCATTGACACGTTTCCATTCTTCAATTACTTCATATATATTATCACCGGCTGCAATCAGGATATCGGCATCTTGGCTTATACCAAGCCTCGAAACAACCTTATTTCCTCCCTTTGAATCCGTCAACGGCTTAATAATGATAGACTTCATTCCTCTTTCATTATAATTATAGGCAACCTGCATCAGATGAGTTGATTTACCGCAGTTCATAGCTCCATATCTGAAATACAACTTACTCATGAGCTTTTTCCCTCCTACTCTACATAAAGAATACATAAAAAATAAAGGCCAGAGAGCTTTCTCTAACCTTCCCATAACCTATGTCAAATATTACTTGATGCCGTACTTTGACTTGAATTTTTCCACTCGTCCGCCTTGGTCAACAATTTTTTGTTTACCGGTATAGAATGGATGGCATTCAGAACAAACTTCCACTTTGATCAGTTCCTTAACAGAACCTGTTTCAAATGTATTTCCACACGCACACTTTACAGTAGACGTCTTATAATTTGGATGGATTCCTTCTTTCATGGGCTCACCTCTCTCTTTCGTGTTTCTGTATATGTTAATACACCTTAATCCTAGTCATCAACTATTTTATTATAGCATAGTCGTTTTTCTATTTCAAGAAATTATTTATCCAAAATCCTGTTTCTTGTATTCTCTACAAACTCCATATTCGTCTTAGCTGCCATAAGCTTCGTAATGATCGCCTCTGTAACCTCTTGGGTCGAGCTGTTAGACATGGCACGGCGGATATTCCATATAGTTTCTAACTCCTTTTGGCTTAATAACAAGTCTTCTCTTCTGGTTCCTGATTTATTCATATCAATAGCAGGGAAAATTCTCTTTTCAGACAGCCTTCTGTCCAGATGAACCTCCATATTGCCTGTGCCCTTGAATTCCTCAAAAATCACATCATCCATTCGGCTTCCAGTATCAACTAAGGCAGTGGCAAGGATTGTCAAGCTACCGCCCTCCTCCATATTGCGGGCAGCGCCGAAAAACCTCTTGGGCTTATGCAATGCCCCAGGATCCAAGCCTCCCGACAAAGTCCTGCCTGTCGGCGGTATAGTCAGATTGTAGGCTCTTGCCAGCCTTGTAATACTGTCCATCAAAATAACGACATCCTTGCCATGCTCCACCAATCTTTGCGCTCTATTTAGAACCATTTCAGCAACCTTGATATGATTACTTGGCTGTTCATCAAAGGTAGAATATATCACCTCGCCCTTGATGGATCTCTGCATGTCCGTTACTTCCTCAGGTCTTTCATCTATGAGCAGTACAATAATCTCAATGTCAGGGTGTTTTTCTGCTATACTGTTGGCTATCTTTTTTAGCAAAATAGTTTTTCCTGCCTTGGGAGGGGCAACAATCAATCCTCTTTGCCCTTTGCCCAGAGGTGCTATCAAATCGATTATTCTGGTGGATAGATCCGCTGGATTATATTCAAGTGAAATTCTTTGATTGGGGTAAATTGGGGTAAGATTTTCAAAATTTGGACGTCGGCTGGCTACCTCAGGTTTGTCGCCATTTACCATCTGAACATAGAGGAGTGCTCTGAATTTTTCTCCGCTCTTTGGCGGTCTTGTGATACCAAATAGCTTATCCCCTGTCTTTAAATTAAACCTTCTTATCTGTGACGGCGATACATAGACATCCTCCTCACTGGTAAGAAAGTTGTAAAAGCGAAGAAACCCAAAACCTCCTTCAGTGATCTCCAATACACCTTCCACAGTGTTTACATCCTCACCACTGTTATTAATCTCGTTGTTAATCTTATCGGGAAGCTTGTTGCGATCCAACTCAACCTTCTTTTCTTCTTCCTCTGGTGGCAAATCCTCCTCCACCACCGCCAAGCCTATTATTTCGTTCACAAGCTCCTGCTTTTTGAATTTTCCTACATTCTTTATTTCTAGTTTTTTCGCTATTTCTCTCAATTCATCAAGCTTTTTATTTTCCAGCACTTTTAAATCCAAAAAATACACACCTCCAAAATATAAATATTAAAATTAAACGAAAGAACAATTGATTGTTTGCAGTGAATTTATGGGATGTTTAAAAAGATTTTTAAATGATAAAGAAATAAAAGAATAATAAGAATAATAAGAATAATAAGAATAATAAGAATAATAAGATATGATCGTATAGACTTTCAAATACTTACTCTAAATATTTTCCATATGCCCAAATTCTATACCTCACAGGGCGAATTGTCAATAGACACTGTATCTTGAAAAAATTTCCTCTACTCCAAAAAAATCCGATTAAGCCTCACATTACCCTTTCCTTATCCCCAAAATCGCCCTTGCCTCATCTGGTGCAGCCACTTCTCTGCCCAACTCCTTCGCCATCCTGACGACCCTCTCCACCAGCTGGGCATTGGACTGTGCCAGTACACCCTTGGAATAATAAATATTGTCCTCAAAACCGACCCTCACATGCCCCCCCAATATTATGCCCATCATAGCCAGCGGTGTTTCTGACCTGCCTATACCTGCCACAGTCCATGTAGACCCTTCGGGAATGCACC
>JAGXRU010000061.1 GCA_018335765.1 Alkaliphilus sp. | reverse complement strand
ACATGATAAATGAAAATGATTATCAAAGTCAATACACAAAAATTTTGTGTGAAGATGTGGATATGTAAGATAGAGATGAGGTGGATTATTTTGTTTAGCTTAGGGATTGATATCGGATATTCGTCAATAAAGTTTGCGGTAATAAATAATAATTTTGAGATTGTTGACAATGCATATATACTGCATAAAGGGAAAATTGAAGAGCCGATAGGTTTATATATAGAAGAGTTGCAGATGAAGTATGGATTTAAAAAAATATATGGGGCAGCTACAGGGCAGGGCAGCAAGCTTATTGCGCAAAAATATGGGCTTGAATGGATAAACGAGGTGACATCATTAGTTGAAGGAAGTAAAGCCTACAATAAATCAATAAATTCAATTATAGAAATTGGCGGACAAAACTCAAAATACATAACTAATGTAAGCGAGGCAAACAGCAACAGCATGATAATATCTATGAATTCAAACTGTTCAGCCGGCACCGGTTCATTTTTAGAAGAGCAGACCTCACGACTTGGAATTAAGCTGGAGGACTATTCAAGATATACAGAAGCGGCTGGCTATGTGCCAAGGATAGCTGGAAGATGCAGTGTGTTTGCTAAAACAGATATAATTCATCACCAGCAGGAGGGTGTGGCTGTAAAGGACATATTGCTTGGTCTGGCCTATGCCCTAGTAAAAAACTATAGGGCTAATGTCGTAAAGAAAAACCCAATAGTAAAGCCTGTCCTGATAGCGGGGGGAGTTGCTCATAACGAAGCAATAACAAAAGCTCTTATGGAAATTCTTAATCTTTCTAAGGAGGAGGTTGTTATCCCAAAAACTTGCGGTAATGTTGCTGCATTAGGGGCAGCAATAATCGGGATAAAGGAGCAGTTAATTCTTGATTTAACCAAGATAAAATTAATTACATCAGGTGACAATGCCTTGTTTAACATATCAGAGGATAATGTTACTTTCTCAGCATTAGGGTCATTTGGCATAGGGGACAGTATAAATAAGCATAGCTGTAAAGCATTTGGCTATAGGGGGAGGGTAAGCGGTTATTTGGGTATAGATGTTGGTTCTACAAGTACGAATGTCGTCTTGACGGATCAAGAGAATAAAGTGCTGGCATATAAGTATTTAAGAACCTTAGGTGATCCCATAGAGGCTGTTAGAAGTGGTCTGTCGGAAATCAGCCGGGATATGGGCAACAATATAGAGATACTAGGTGTAGGGACCACTGGTTCCGGCAGGTATCTGGCAGGCAGATTTGTTGGGGCTGATGTAATTATTGATGAGATAACTGCACAAGCGAAGGCGGCATATTTACTGGATGACGAGGTTGACACCATCATAGAAATAGGGGGGCAGGATTCTAAATTCATTAAGCTTGAGAAGGGTCTTGTTTCAGATTTTGAAATGAACAAGATTTGTGCAGCCGGAACGGGGTCTTTTCTAGAGGAGCAGGCAAAGAAGCTGAATATACCCATCGGTGAATTTGGAAGCTTAGCCATGACCTCTGACAATCCTATAGATCTAGGTGATAGGTGTACTGTATTTATAGAAACCAATATAGCCGCAGCCCTTAGCAGAGGTGCCAAGCTTGAGGATATAGCAGCGGGTCTGTCCTATTCAATTGTGAAAAATTATCTAAACAAGGTGGTTGGTAACAAGGAGATAGG
The DNA here is from genome assembly GCA_018335765.1 of Alkaliphilus sp. GTDB lineage: Bacteria > Bacillota > Clostridia > Peptostreptococcales > Thermotaleaceae > JAGXRU01. Next base: position 3,314 of record JAGXRU010000061.1, on the reverse strand, counting down.
CAAAAAGGTATTTTTTCAAGGAGGGGTGGCATATAATCAAGCTGTGATAAATGCTTTCAGAGCTATTTCAGGAAAAAGAATAGAAATACCTGAGTTTTTTAGTGTAACTGGAGCATATGGAGCTGCCATATCAGCTATGGAGGAAATGAAGGATAAAGCTTCAATTTTCAAGGGTTTTCAATTAGAGAGGTCTGGTACTGATCAAAAGAAGGAGGTGTCGCAGCCTGGCAAACCCAAGAAAAAGGTGAGAATTTTCGAAGAAATAGAGAAGTTTTATTTGGAGGGCTACGAGAAAAGGATAGACCCTGCAAAAAAGACTATCGGCATTCCCAGAGTGCTTTTTCTCCACAAGCTATTTCCTTTATTTAATAAATTTTTCAGGGAATTGGGCTTTAATGTCTTATTATCAGATAGCAGTTGTGAAAAGACAGTAGAATTAAGTCAAGAATTTGCTATGGAGGAAACTTGTTATCCAATTAAACTCATCAATGGTCATGTAGCACAGTTAATTGAAAATAAGATAGACTACTTGTTTTTACCTAGTCTTCATACTATGGCACACCCTATATCTACAACAAGGCAAAACTATGGCTGCGTGTATATGCAAGCCTTTCCTAAACTAATAAGCAAAGCTATGGAACTGGAAAATAGAGGGGTAGAATTATTATCTCCGGAGCTTTCATTCGAGTTTGGAAAAGCTTATTTGATGAATACACTGCTTAAGCTGGGAGAAAAATTAGGGAAGAATAAAATTTCTACTGCCTTAGCGCTGGCAAAAGGAATGAAAAGTCTAAAAAACTTTGAGATGAAGGTAGAAAAATTAGGCGAGGAAACAATAAAAGGCTTAGGCAGAGATGAAAAGGCCTTGGTAATTATAACCAGAGCTTATGGTATCGTTGACCCGATTTTAAATATGGGAATACCGGAAAAACTGGAGAATTTAGGCTATAAGGTTTTGACTTTGTCTAACCTTCCGGCCCATGACCATGACACCTCTTTGGAGCATCCAAATATGTATTGGCCATTTGGTCAACACATACTGTCAGGTGCACAAATTATTAAACAGCATCCTAATCTATATGCAGTATATATAACAAATCATGGCTGCGGACCTGATACGGTCTTAGCACATTATTTCAAAGAAGAAATGAAGGGTAAGCCCTACCTGAGCATAGAGGTTGATGAGCATTTCTCAAGCGTAGGAGTATTGACAAGAATAGAGGCATTCGTGAATGGTTTGAAAACAGAAAAGCTAAACAAGACTGAGCCTTTAGAGCTTAAGCATTACTCAGATATAGCTCCCCACAAGTCTGTGAATATCAAAGCAAGGCTGGAGGAGGTTGAAAATGAGATATTATTGTATTTGCCCTATACTTATCCTTATTCCCAGCTGATGGCTGCTTATTTGCAGAGAAGGGGCTACAGTGCAGAGGTGTTGCCAATGACTACTAAAAAAACATTGGACTTAGGCAGAAAATACACCTTGTCTAAGGAATATCTTTCCTTTACAGCACTGGCAGGAGATGTAATAAACAAAGCCTTTGATTTAGAAAGGGAAAATAGAAAATACGGCTTCATTATTCCTACCTCTGAGGGGGCAGAGGTGGGAGGACAATATCACAGACTAATCAGGGATAAATTAGATGGAGAAGGCTTACAGAAGGCTGAAATTATTGCGCCCTATATCGAGGATTTTATCAAAGCAGCCGCTGAGGATAACGAAATATTCCTCCTTCTATTAGGGGGGGACATTGTTGCCTTGGCACCAAAGGACAAAAGAGAGGGATATTTAAAGGAGCTGATAGGCTGTATTATCAAAAACGAATTAACGATTAGCATCTTAAAAAACTTAGCTAAAAAGATTAATAAGGATATTAAAAGTTATCAGACAAAATTATTTATAATAGGAGAGATCGATGTATTATTCAACAGTTTTCTGAATAATTATGCTTTGCAGGCCGTAGAGGATAGAGGTGTATATTTAGTGTATGCTCCACTTAGTGAGTATATGTGGTTTATCTGGAGCGACTTTTTGAAACAAGCTAAAAATAAAAAGGAGGTATTGTTCCAGAAGACTTTAAGCAGATATGCGGGATATTTAAAGGCGGTGTCAGAGGAGTTAGATGATAGGATATTTGAAGGGGACATAGAAGATCTAGCAGCAAGAGCGGATAAATATCTGGGGCTATATTCTGGAGGAAATGGAAGATATAGAAGGGCTAAGGCTTTAGGAGATTTAAGCTATGCAAATGGAATAATTACAGGCTCCTCTATGTATGAAAATACTAACACGATTTTAAGTATATTATCCAATAACGAGAATAATTCCAAAATACCGGTATTAAACCTTACCTTCGATGGAAATGAAAATGAAATAGATAAATCTAAAGTTGAATCCTTTATTTATTATGTGCTTCAAGGGAATAAAAAGAAGATTTCAGTCAAAACAGAGGAGGGTACTGCTTGAAATTAGAGGGAGTGTTTAAAGGCTTTGATGAAATCAAGGTACTTCATGACATAAATCTTAGCTTTAATGAAAAAGAAATAACCTGTATATTAGGTCCCTCTGGCTGTGGCAAATCCACGCTGTTAAACATAATGGCAGGCATTCTTAAGCCGGATGACGGGAGGGTTACAAATCCAAATCAGAAAGTAGGGTATGTATTTCAAGAGGATAGGCTGTTGCCTTGGAAGACTGTTTATGAAAATATCAGGCTGGTCAACAAAAAAGCCACAGAAAAAAACATAATGGAGTTAATAGATATTGTAGGGCTTAAGGGCTTTGAAAAAAAATTTCCAGATCAGCTTAGCGGAGGCATGCGACAAAGATGCTCGATTGCAAGGGCCTTCAATTTTGAATCTCAGCTGTTATTAATGGATGAGCCTTTCAAATCCTTAGAGTATGACCTAAGACTAACGATGGCAGGCAGTCTTGTAGATATATGGAGCATGTGGAATAATTCCGTTATTTTTGTAACGCATGAAATAGATGAAGCAATATTATTAGGAAATAAAATAGTCATTTTATCTAAAAATCCTTGCAGAGTAGAGGCTGAAATTGAAATCAGTATACCTCAATGCCATAGAAGGCTTGAGGATAGAGAATTAATCAGTATCAGAACAAAGCTATTAAAACTACTAACTAAACAAAAGGAAGCCTGCACCTATAAAAGTGCTTAAAAAATAACTAATTCAGGAGTGTATAAATATGAAAAGAATAACTAGTGTAATTTTGATTCTAACTCTTGCCGTACTGATGCTTACTGGCTGCGGTGAACAAAAAACAACTGAGGTCGATACTGAAAAGCAGCAAA
>JAGXRU010000060.1 GCA_018335765.1 Alkaliphilus sp. | reverse complement strand
ACAAGCTATCACCAATCAAGGACATTCTCCTTAGGACAATGAATATTCCTATGAGAGGGCATAGTACCCCCACGATCATTCCCGCCGCGAGTGCCCGTTGCATAAATCCGTATTGAAGTATTTCAAACATAGCTTGTACTCCCTTTTAATAAAATTAATAAGCAGTAAGAGGTACTTGAAAAGCAACAAGTTATTCATCATCACCATTTACCGTCTATTAATGGTGATGATGAACCAAAAGCTTCATCTTGTCGCCATAGAATTGTGTTAAAATCTCACTAAATGGTATGTTGCAGCACTGTTGATGCTCTATAAGGGTTTTATTTCCCATACATGCCACCTTGTTTACATTTTCTGTGACAGCGCCTATATCATGGGACACCATGACTATGGTCATGTTCAATTCTTGATTAAGCTTTTTCATCAACTGATAAAATTCTCCTTGAGATTTTAAGTCTATCCCTACGGTGGGTTCGTCAAGAAAAATTAGCTCTGGTGAACTGACCAATGTTCTGGCAATAAAAACTTTTTGTTGCTGTCCTCCGGAAAGATTACCTATAAGCCTTTTTGATAAATCCTGCATTCCTACTATAGAAAGCGCTTCATAAACCTTATCCATATGCTTTCTCTTGATAGGTTTGAACAATCCTATAGAGGAAAACAAATTAACTCCGACCATTTCTTCCACCGTCGCCGGAAAACTCGTATTAAAAGCAGTTGCCTTTTGTGCCACATAACCGATTTTTCCCCATTCTTTGAAATTCTCAATGGCTTCACCAAATAGTTTAATGGTTCCATTATTAGGCTTTAGGTTTTTGATCAATAGTTTTATAAGGGTGCTTTTGGCAGAACCATTAGGTCCAACGATCCCTAGATAATCTCCTTTAAAGATTTCTAAATTTATATCTTTTAAAACCAATTCCTGATCATAGCCAAAGGACAAATTACTAACCGCTACTACTTTTTCCATTTTCTATTCTCCCAGTGCTTTTATTAGGATGTCTAAATTTTCCTCCATGATAGACAGATAGTCCTTACCCGCTTTCATATCCTCTGCAGTTAATCCATCTATAGGATTTAATACTGCCGTCGAAGCGCCTGTTTCAATTGCTAACATTTCTGAAAGCTTTGGACTTGTTAAGGTTTCGAAAAATATATACCTAATACCATATTCTTTGATTTTTTTGGTAAGTTCGGCAAGCTTTGCTGCACTCGGTTCTTCTTGGGGCGACAACCCAGAGATGCTTATTTGTTGCAATCCATATCTCGCTGCCATATATCCAAAGGCTCCGTGGGCAACAACAATTTGATCTCGCTTCCTATTTTTTAAGGATTCCTCAAATTTGATATCTAAAGCAGTGAGCTTTCCTGCAAACTCATTAAAATTATTCTCATAAAATTCTTTATTTTCTTCATCTGCTTTTATCAAGGCATCCTTTATGATATTAGCCTGCTCTATAGCTTTAATTGGGTTTAGCCATACATGCGGATCATATTCGCCATGTGCGTCCTTAGCCTTATCTTTATCTTCATATTCATGGTCATGGTCGTCTTCGCTATATTTGAGCAATTCAATTCCTTTTGTGGCCTCTACTACAATCAGACTTTCATTTGACAAAGAACCTAAAACTTTGTCAATCCACATCTCAATTTGTGCCCCATTATATATCAAAACATCAGCCTTCTCAAGCTCCATCATCATTTTAGCCGTTGGCTCCCAACCATGGGGTTCTGCCCCCGGAGGTATTATTAGCCTTAAATCAATCTTATCCTTGCCTATTTTTCTCGCAAAGTCATACATCGGATAAATACTGGCATATACTACTGGTTTAACCTCAACCGGAGCCTCTTCAACCGGAACCTCTTCAACCTTTGGGGTAGAGACCGGTGCACACCCAACTCCTACGAGTAGAGTCACAATCAAAATAATGTAAAGAATTTTTGCGTTTTTCATAAATTACCCCTTCCATAATCATGTATGCAAAGCCATATCACACAAAGATACCAAATACAACTGCTTTCAATTTGTATTATTCTTCATTATCCTCAATTATTACCCACAATTTAAGGCCTTAGACAAGTATTGGAACAAAAAATAACAGAAATCAGAAGCGTTGATTCCAGAAATACAACATAAACCTCATATAATTGAGGTTTACTGATAATCTTCTATATTAACCTTCTCTAAATCCTCGACAATGACAATCTTCCCATATAACATATTCATACCACAAGTAAAATTTATTTCGCCTGTTTCTTGAGGAGTAAATTTAATTTCATTATTGCCCTCTTTTAAATCCATTACATACGCTGCATCAGGGATGACCAATTGATTGGAGCAATCTCTCATATCCTGTCCATTTATGATCCAATTGGTCTGCAACCCTTTCTGGACGATTAAAATATTTGGGCTATAGCCCTCAATCCCTACATTCATCTCCACAGTCTGGGAGCTGCCATCTATAACAGCCTTGACCGCAGTATCCGCTGATTGACTAACACCTATACAGGTATCTAATTCTCCACAAGGACTGCTACTGTCCGCATTCTCTTGAGTTACCAAAGCCTGAGAAGGGTCGTCGACCACTGTCAGCTTTGTGGTTATCATACCCATCCAACAACTAATGGTTAATGAGCCTTCTTCTGTTGGCGTAAACTCTATAAAGGCATCTCCTTTTCCCAAATCCTTTTCAATACCGTACTTAGGAATTGCAATAGGATTGTTGCAGCCATTGATGCTTTCAACAGCTAAGTTTATCCTTACAGGGATTCCAGCCTGAAGCACCTTGACATCTGGTACATACGCTCGAGATCCAATGGTCAAATTGACTATTTGCTTACCATCTTCCATTCTAATCTCATAGGATTGATCCACTGCAGTCTTTGATAATCCAGCATCCATTGATATTCCCGATAGGGCTAATCCCCTATTAACCATAATTATACCTAAAACCATTACCATGGCAGCACTGGCTCTAAGCATTTTTTTACCCATCTTGCCACTGATCAAAGAAGTAAGGAATCCTAAACCCAGCATTAATGGAACTGTCCCGATACTGAAAACAAACATAGACATGGCACCCATCAGTGCACTGCCCGTTCCTAGGGCATAGAGCTGCATGGTCTGCAAAGGTCCGCATGGCATAAAACCATTGGCCAAGCCTACCAAAAATGGTCTGGCATGATTTTCTTTGCTTGCTTTCATAATATTTATCTCAGGAAGCTTAATCTTCATCCACGCAGGAAAAGAAAATAAATTCAGCATTTTGAGTCCAAATAAGAACATAAAACCGCCTGCACCCATGGCCACAATACCTTTAAATTGTCCTGAAGGCGAAATAACTGCCCCAAGGCTTCCTACTATGCCACCTATTATGGTATAGGATAGCACTCTGCCTGCATTATAAAGCAGTGCAGTGCGAAGATTATTTTTTTTCTCATCTTGCTTGATGCTCTGGGATAATGCTATACCTCCGCACATGGCAATACAGTGGACAGAGGTAAGTAGTCCTGCAACAAACAATATACTATAGCCCATGCCCTGAGATATCTCTGGAATAAACTGAAATCCTATAGTGTTATTTATAATATAATAAATAGCAAACAATATAATAATCAAAGGCATCATCGATCCGAATGTATTTTGGGGCTTATCAAAAACACTATAGCCTAGACTTTCCACTGCCTTGCGAAAAGAATTTTCGTTTTGTACTTCATTGTCATATTCTATTTCAACCCTTGCTTTATCATGACTGGCTTTAACATTAATTACGCCAGCTAAATCTTGCAAAGCTTTTTCAACCCTTTTTTCACAGCTTACACAAGTCATTCCTTCAATAAAAAGCATTGTTTTTTTTGACATTTACTCACCTTCCTACATAAGATTAACAACTAACCATAGTGTACCAGATACTATCAATTAATTCAATTTGTTAATTTGTACTATTTATATCTGTATGCTTTATTTTATTATGCGATCAATCGTTCCTAATATCTCATCGACAACTTCCTCATCCCCTGACAAAATCCTATCAACTATACAAGTTCTCATATGACTCTCCAGCAGGAGTCTGCTGACTCCCCTCATGGCTGACTGTACTGCGGCGACTTGTATTAATATGTCATTGCAATATACTCCCTTTTCTACCATGCCCTTAACACCTCTGACTTGACCTTCAATCCTATTCAGACGGTTAATCAAGGCATTTGTGACCTTTATAGTCCTGTGATTCGTTTTTTCTCCATCACCTGCTTCATGACAACATCCCTTAGTACGTTCTTTGCCTTCTTTTTCATTCATCATCTTCGTCCTCCAAACCTAATTCATTTCCTAAAATAAAGTCCAATGTTTAAGACCTAATACTCGACTTTAACTGCTCATCCCTCTATATAGAAATGAGCAGTTTCATTAATACTTCTTCTATATATATTACGGATCATCTCTCTCCATACCCCCATACGGTATATTCATAGTATACTTTTAGCCAGATTTTGTCAAGGATGACAAGGGTACTAAATATTGTCACCTAGATAAAGAAAACTTAGTTCAAGTGGAGTAAAAACTCCTCTGAACTAAGTTTTCTTTATGACATCTAAATAGTTACTATCAAGAAAGTGTTATTTGTCATCATCTTCATCTTCCTCATCCATTTCCAAGTTTATGATCGTATCACCTTTTGTTGAAATAATTTCAAGTTCAATGGAATCAACATCCCTATTCCATGAAAAAGCGTCCAACACTCTCTCCACAATTTTTTCTTCGCTCATTGGGCTTTGAACCTTTATTTTTCTAAAAATTGGCAAAAGATAATCTAAAGCGTCATTTCCCAAAAGCAACTTCTTATCATCTAATACTACTTTTGCATAAACCCTGCCACTAGAATTTATCTCAAAGTCAACATCTATTTCTTTGTCTCCATCTTCCACTTCAAAATCAAACTCTCTAAAAGGTATATCCTTTAATATAGCTGAAGTATCTGTATAACCGCCTGAGGGTTTACCGTCATCAACATCCTTATACGGTACATATTCTTTGCTTTCTTGTGACACAAAGCTCACAGTTTTTGTTCTTTCATCCCAATTCACCAAAACATCGGACTTTTCTGCGATAAATTTTGCCGGAAGATAAGTTCTTCCATTATAAATGATTGGATATAAAATAGAACCATCATCTTCTCTAGGAACAAAACTACTTCCATCCCAAGTCAATTTTATATCTCTGTTGATAAATGCCCGAATCTCCTCAACGCTCGCCTGCCCTACAGCTAGTATTCCTGCACCTGCGAAAATCCCTAGTGCAAACACCAATATTGCGATTTTCTTCATTATTTTTCACTCCTTTTTTTATTATAGAATTCGAAAGATATAGAATCTTTGGGTACCATTAACTAAAATATATGGGTAGCATTAATTAAAATATATGGGTAGCATTAATTAAAATATATGGGTAGCATTAACCCAAATTAATTGATTTAATTTTTGTCAGGTATTAGTACCACAATGATGTTTGTAAGCATATTTTATTACTGAGAGATAATATTACTCAAAATAATAATGAATAAGGGGGAACAACCATGGATCATAAAAAGACAAACAATTATCATATGGAAGAATATGATTATACAAAAGATATGCGTCAAGATAATCCTATGTATCCTAAT
>JAGXRU010000059.1 GCA_018335765.1 Alkaliphilus sp. | reverse complement strand
CGCCATCGGAGAGCACTATATCTCCTCTGGTGTCGACCTCTATGACATAGAACCTTCCGTTTTCCCTAAGTATTACGCTATGGGCGTATTCCGCCGCCATTACTCTGTTGTTTTCCTTGTATAAAAGCTTGTATTTCTCGATATTTTCGCCAACAGGGGCAGCATAGCCTCTTAATACTATGTTGTTTCCTACCCTGTTGTAGCTGTTGATTTCTCTGTTGTCAAGCAATATCCTTGTTCCTATCAGGCGATGGATGCCTATTCCTGTTGTTACAACCGTGGTAGGATCAGGTCTAAGAAAATTGTCGCCATTGACCACTACAAGTGTTCCGTTTCCTCCTCTGTTTGGTGAGAAGTTGTTTATGACAGGATCTTTATTAAAGGATCTCACATAGGTAAAGCCTATGACGGCTATTCCGCCATCCCTGTTCATTACCTGGAGCTGTGTGGTACCCTCCTGACCTCTCGGAGCCTTGAATTTCAGCAAATGCTTGTTTCCCTGCTGACTTATTTCTCGGGTTACTCCGACAACTTCCTGTCCATTGATAAATACTCTGGCCCCCTCTTGAAAATTGCTGCCCGTTACTACTATGTCCTGCCCGCCTTCTACTGTGACAATATTTGGTTCTACATTTTCAATAATCGGCGGATCTATGGTGGTGGTGAACTCCACAATATCGTTTTGCTGTCTGAAAAACCCTTCGGCATCTGAATTTCTTACCGGATTGATAACCCTTACAAAGGTTTTTCCCAATTGAAAGACCTTGGTTTCTTCCTTGGGCATTATGATGAGTATTGTATTTCCGATTTCATTGCCCACACTGCCATCTACCTCAAGCCCCGAGGAGTTTAGAACCTTGAGCTGGATGTTGGGGTTTGAGTCTGCTAAATTACTATTTTTGTTAAACCTCAAATCCCTGCCTATTTCGACTATGGGATAGCGGATCTCCTCTGTGCCGTCCTCCCTCGTATATTTGTGAACGAAAAAGTTGCTGCCGTTAATGGCAATCATCCTGTCCTCTGATAATTCAAAGACATTTGCCGCACTCATGGTAAAATGAATCTTTTCAGGGGTAACGCTGGTAATAGTGGGCGTCACCTTGCTGGCGATGTAGGTATAGGCATTCCTAAGCTCCGCCCTGTCCCTTATAACGACATTGTTGGGAAAGCCCTCGAGCTTTAGGGTCGTTTCGGTTTCTACTATAACATCTTTTATCGGATTTGTTTCGGCATCAGATACGCTCGGTGTGATGATGCTCACCTTGTCCATGTCCCTGGTAAAGGAATATTCAAACGGATCCTCAGGATTCGGGACTGTCTTTCTGGCAAATCTTGCTATGCCTCCTATGACTACCCTCATGGTTCTCTTGGCTGATGTGACGGTATAGCCTTTATAGGTTCCGACATTGATGCCCTGATGTTCTTCATCCCCATAGGTTATTTCCAAAACAGTGTCATCTGAATTGGCTAAGGTTCCGACTTTTCTGACGCTATCACGAGGAATAAACTCAGGAATGTTGAGTGTCCCAAAGTATGTGCCTACCAGCTCTGCCTTAGAGCCTGTATCAGGTCCTCTATTGGGATGGATGGAGAACACCTTTATCTTTTGCTCTGCGTCAATGATGGTGAATTTTTCATAGTTTGGTGCTGTCCCTAAAACAAGCTGCTTATTAATCTCATCATTTGGATTGGCTCCCGGGGGGATTCTGTTGGTCAGCACTACAAAATACTCCCCTTTTTCGATAACTCCAAGCTTGAAGTCAGGAACCTGAGTGGTTAGAACCTGTTTTCTCACTATTGTACCGTTAATGTTTTCATCTATATAGGTGATGTTGGAGGTGTTTCTTCCTTTGTTATCGTTGGTATAGACATCCGTCAAGTTTTTGACAAAAAATACATCGTAATTATCCAGCCCGTTTGTGGCTGTGAATGTGATGGTATCGCCGGGTTGTCCCCGATTTGGCGACATTACAAGATTGTCAACTGTGATGCTGTCAATCAGTCTGAACTGTCTTTGATAGGTGTTTTGTATTGTTACAGTAACATTTCTGGGTCTTGGCAGTGTGTTGTTATCAAAATCCACTTGTATTGTGTTTCTTTTTCTGAACACTATGTCCTGCAAACCCGCAACACCGTTAAGGCTGGGTATTGTAACTTGGGTATTGTTGTCAAAGGTTGCCGGAGGAATGATAATCTGACCCCCTCCACCCAATGAGTTTTCGTAATAGGCGGTATATTCTGTCGGGAAATCCCTCATCTTTTGGAGGAAGGAGCCTCTGATTGTCAATGAGTCGCTTCCAAGCCTTACACTTCTCTTGTCTACTCCGGAAATAGTGGGAAGCTCCTGTTGATCTATTGGTATGTAGACATTGCCCACGAGAATTGCATTGCCGACAATTCCTCCGTCTACCACGAATTCCTGAATGGATTCTAAGTTATGGGTTCTTCTTGTAAAGGCATTGTAGGCAGCTCCCGTTATGGTACCCGCATTGATGTCCTTTAGGTGATTGCCTACAATGGTAACTATTGTGTTTCTGACGGTATAGCCACCCTCTGCATAAATTTTAGTGACAACCACTTCGTTTATAAAGTAATTATCCGGATCATAGGCGTAGCTTCTGATGTCCTGCCATGGAACAATTCCAAACACCAAAGTAAATACTATCATAAATGCTATTGCTTTCCTTAATATATGTTGTATCATCATTGCACCGCCCTTTGTATTTTTGGTCAGAACATGCTTATTTTTCTATCACTACGAAAATTCCTTTGTTGCTTGTGAGTAGTTCTGCCCTCTGATCCACCAAATTGATAGTGGCTGACTCTTCATAAAAGCTTCTGGTTTCTTCATCATATCGGTATACTGTTAAGTTTTTAGATAGACCTTTTTGTAAAGGTATGGAAAGAAAGACGTTTTTAAATCTGAGATTTTCACCTGTCACCTGTAGGAATTCAGACCTGACCACTTTGTTTTTCAGTCTGTTCCTTAGGTTTTTAGCGACTTCAGGCTCTGTTCTTCCAAGCTTTAGGTTTACTTGTGCCCTTGTTTGCCCTTGTGCTAAAGCCAGCTCATACAGCGTTATATCCGCCCATTTGGATTTGGTTTCCATGATGCCTATTTTGTTTCTGCTGTCACCGTCAAAGCTGATGCCTCGAAGCAATACATCCGCCCCCATCAATTCGTCTAAGTCTATCTTGAGATATGCATCATTGTTATAGCCTGAGGATAACATCAGGATATCCTTGCTGACCTTGGTGTCACTGCGGATTTCTCCCTTGCTTATATTTCTTAGAACATAGCCATCTCCCGACAGGGCTTCACCCGCCTTGACTACGCCTAGAATGCCATGCAGGGTTCTCTTGTGATTGACGCCATTTTGTACGGTGATATCATATATTCCGGTCTTTAGCCTATGGCTTCCGCTGGGCAGGTACACCTCAAGCATATTCCTTGTTTTTGCACCCAGAGTGGCTTTTAAGTCATTGAAATATACACTGACTGTATCGGTGTAAAAGAAATCTCCATAAATAGTCAAGGGTATGTCGCTGTCGTAGTTTTCCGGAATGCTTCCGGTTGATATATTCTCCACAAAGGGTGTGGTAGTGGTCGTAAAGCTCCATAAAATAGCTTCATTGCCCATATTCTCACCTATGTCATCGTCATAGGCTACTGCTTGGGATGCTAAGGAAACCTCATAGGTGGTCTGCGACCTAAGTTCCTTGACGGGGATATATAGGGTTACTTGATCTAAATTTTTTACGAATATGTATTTGTTGAGAATTTGTTCTCTTGCACTATCTTCCATATCTATTATTTTATTTATAAAATCTATATCCAATAGATTTGCTGTCCCATTGCTAGGTCTTATCGTACTGCTTTTAAGATTTTCCAAACCATTGAAAATAAGAGTGCCGTCAGTGTCTTTAAATACAGCCCTTATAAAGTATTTGTCTGCAGTAAAGCTGTCAGCTATGGTATGCTTTAAGGCTTTTTCGTCAAACCATACCGAGGTATCCGCAGATTTAGGATATGCGCTATATAGCACTGGCCTGTTCGCATCATCTGGTGTTGAATTATTTTCATTTATATTGGCAAAACTATTGATTGGCATGATTGTAAATAAAAGTATGGCTATAATAAAGCAAAGCTTGCTTGTCATGTTAGTCATATGCTACACCCCTTTTTTGCTTATCATTAATGTATCGGCCATTATTTGCCTAATCTTAAGATTTTTTCTTTGGTTAATCTTCCCATAAAAAAATATCAGTGTCAAGAGAGTGTCATGGGGCACGATAATCGCATGAAAAAATATTGTGATTGGAATGAATAACCCATATACGCAGAAAACATTAGTGTCAAAGGGTTCACGAGGACGAGTTGTTGACATTAATTTTATACATATGATAGTATTGAATTATCTTGAAAACACAGGTGTTAACAACCCCTTCCCTTGAAATTAACAGAGGAATTATCTTGAAAACATAGGTGTCAACAGTTACGTCCCCTTGACATACGCCCTTGACACTTAGTAATAGGAGGATAAAAATGACAAACATAATGAATACGCTTCAGGAACGAGGATTTATAAAGCAGATCACACACCTTGAAGATCTCAGTGATTTACTCGGTAAAGAATCAGTAACTTTTTATACAGGTTATGATCCAACTGCCGATAGTCTTCATGTCGGTCACTTCCTGCAGGTTATGGCTATGGCACATATGCAAAGGGCCGGACATAGACCCATAGTGCTTATTGGCGGAGGGACAACCATGGTTGGCGATCCATCCGGAAAAACCGATATGAGAAAGATGCTCACACAAGAAGAAATCAACAATAATGGAGAGAGGTTCAAAAACCAGCTTTCTAGATTCTTGGATTTTTCTGAAGGCAAGGCAATCATGGTAAATAATGCAGATTGGCTATTGAATTTAGAATATGTTCCCTTTCTTCGGGAAATAGGGCGACACTTTTCAGTCAATAGAATGCTTTCCGCAGAATGTTTTAAGAGTAGAATGGAAAAAGGCCTTTCTTTTTTGGAGTTCAATTATATGATCATGCAATCCTATGATTTCTTGGAGCTTTTCAGAAGATATGGCTGCAAGCTACAGCTTGGCGGCGACGATCAGTGGTCGAATATAATCAATGGCGCAGATCTGATTCGTCGTGTAGAAGGAGAGGCTGCCTTTGGCATGACCTTTACCCTCCTAACTACCAGTGAAGGCAAGAAAATGGGCAAAACCGAATCAGGTGCTCTTTGGCTAGACCCGGAGAAAACCTCCCCCCATGAATTCTACCAGTATTGGAGAAATGTCGATGATGCCGATGTGGAAAATTGTTTGGCACTGCTTACCTTCCTGCCCATGGAGGAGGTGCGTAGACTAGGCTCTTTAAAAGGCTCGGAAATTAATAATGCAAAGATAGTTTTAGCCTACGAGGTTACAAAGCTAGTCCATGGCGAAGATGAAGCTCAAAAAGCAGACGAGGCAGCTAAAGCGCTGTTTGGCAAAGGTGCATTGACTGATTCTATTCCCTACTCTGAAATATCAAGGAAAGATTTCAACGATAGCATGGAAATTCTAACTCTATTGGAAAAAGTCAAACTGATACCTACCCGCAGCGAAGGAAGACGATTAATAACGCAGGGTGGTATCACATTGGATGATGTGAAAATAGATGACCCTCAACATGTGGTGAAGGAGTCAGATTTTAAAGACGGTACTATCATGTTTCGCAAGGGAAAAAAGATCTATCACCAAATACGCTTGGTTTAAATATTTGCTGTAAATAAAGCTATCCCTAAGGATAGCTTTATCTGTTTATTGG
>JAGXRU010000058.1 GCA_018335765.1 Alkaliphilus sp. | reverse complement strand
GAGTAGATACTAATGAACATGCAGCAACCATAACAAAGGGAACAATCGGGGTAATTCATGGTATGATGACCTATTTACTTCAAGACGATTATGGACAAATTTTGCCTGTGCATTCCATTTCTGCCGGACTTGACTATCCTGGTGTCGGTCCTGAACATGCCTATTTTCATGAAACAAGGAGAGCCACCTATGTGGCTATTACCGATAACGAAGCTCTGAAAGCATTCAAATATATGACATTAACTGAGGGGATTATTCCTGCCCTAGAGAGTGCTCATGCTATAGCATACTTGATTAAGCTTGCTCCTAAGACCAATAAGCAGGACATTATTGTGGTGAATCTATCAGGTAGGGGAGATAAGGATATGGATACTGTACTAAAATATTTTGAGGAGGATTGCGATGAAAAGCAGGATCGGAAGGAAATTTGAAGATTTAAAAAGATGCAATGAGAAGGCATTAATACCGTATATTACCTGTGGAGATCCTGATATGCAAACTACCATAAGGCTGGTGCTTGGATTAGAAAAGGTGGGAGTAGCTATTGTTGAGCTTGGGATTCCATATTCTGACCCATTAGCTGATGGTCCAGTTATACAAAGAGCTTCTCAAAGGGCTTTAAGAAATCATATAAATATCGATAATATTTTTGACATGATTTCAAAGCTGCGGGAGCAATCAGAAATTCCACTGATATTTTTAGTTTATTATAATTCGGTTTTTCGGTATGGTATAGATAGATTCCTTGAAAATTGTGTGAAGAATGGTATTGATGGCCTAGTTATTCCTGATTTGCCCTTGGAGGAGCGACAGTGCTTATATGAGCAAATGAACGCTTATCCTCTAGATTTAATCCCAATGGTAGCACCAACATCGGAGGAGAGGATTAAAGAAATCGTACAGATGGGTAGTGGTTTTGTTTATTGCATCTCCTCAAAGGGAGTTACCGGAGCTAGATCGAGCTTTGATGATAATCTCATAAGTTTTATGGAGAAGGTTAAAAAATATTCAACAATTCCAACTGTCATTGGATTTGGGATCTCCAGTGAAGAGGCAGTAAAAAAACTGAAAGGGCTAAGTGATGGGCTGATAGTTGGTAGCAGTATAATTGAGAAAATTGAAGCAGGAATACAAAAAGGTAAAATAGAAGAAAATGTTTTTGAATTTACAAAACAGCTTCAAGAGGCTCTGAAAAATGAATAGCAGGAACGTTGTGGGCAGTGTAATATTTGTTGTCTATATATATGAAAAAATGGATAGTCCCCTTTTAGACTATCCATTTTTTCATATATATAGAATATTTACAGATTATTTAATATTTCTAAAACACCCATATTATTTTCTAATAATGCTGACACATCTTTGTTTTGAGTGACTGCTTTTTTTAAAATACCCATTTTCTTGACATCTCCGATCAATACACCGCCCATAAGCTTTCCATCTTTTATGAAAAGCTTGTGAAAAATATTTTCCTTGTGATAGGCCATGTCTTGTGCATTTGTCTTTATTTCTCCTGCGGAGAACATGGAAAAATCTCCAAGGCTCAATAGGGTTGCAGGTTGTTGTACTGAATAGGTTTCGTTTCCCCCTGTCATATTTTTTGCAGCTACTTTGGCTTGATCTGTGGCGGTTGACCATAGAGCCATAACAACTCCATTAAATTCAGCCACATCTCCTGCAGCATAGATATGATCAAGGGAGGTTTTCATATTTTCATCAACTACAATGCCTTTATTTACAACAATTCCTGTTTGCTTAACTATTTCAATATTAGGCATTATTCCTGCAGAGAATAGAATCATATCAGAATTAATAGTGTTTCCATTCTTTAAAGACAAGCCTTTTACAGCTGAATCTCCAAAAATTTCTTGAGATATTGAAGATAGATGTATTTTCAAGCCCAACATCTCCAATTTATTTTTAACATAATCTGCTAATTCCTCGTCTAATTGTCTTGGTAATAGGGTATGGCAAAATTCAACAACATTGACCGCCAAGCCCTTGTCTTTAAGAGCCCATGCAGATTCCAGACCGAGAAGTCCTCCGCCGATTACAGATACTTCTTTACAATTAGGGAGATAATTTTGTATTCTTTCTAAATCATGTAGATTTCTGAGGGCAAAGACTCCTTCTTTTTCTTGACCTAGTACCGAAGGAACAAAACAGCTGCTGCCATTGGCTAAGAGTAGCTTGTCATAATAAATCTTGTCACCGTTTTCGAGTATTACACTTGAATTTGTTGTATCTATAAAATCGGCTTTTGTTCCCAAAATAACCTCTATATTTCTTTCCTTATACCAGACTTCATTATGGATGAACAAGTCCTTTGGTTCAAAATTCTTATTAATATAATGGGATAGCTTTACCCTGTAATAGGTCAAGTATTTTTCCTGAGCCAAGAGTTTGATAGAACAACCTTTATCAAATTTTCTGATTTCTTCCGCAGCTGTCATGCCAGCAACACCATTTCCAACGATTACATACTGCATTATTTTATCTGACATTTTAGTCCTCCTCGTATATTTCCAATTGGATATATATATTCCCCTAAAATATATATTACAAACAAGAATTTAAGGGAATAGAAAGAGGCATAATCATTATATCAGACTATTCATACCTCAAAGCCTCAATTGGATCAAGCTTTGCAGCCTTATTGGCAGGGTAGTATCCAAAAAAAACGCCAATCAGCATAGTTACAGAGACACTTAAAAAGATGATACCGGGAGAAGCGGTAGCCGGATATCCTAAGAGTGATGAACCTAATGCACCAAGGAGAACTCCAAGAACGATGCCTATGATACCTCCGATCATACAAATAATGACTGATTCCACAATAAACTGAACCTTGATATAGGAATTTCTGGCCCCTAGTGCCTTTCTGGTACCAATCTCACGAGTGCGTTCAGTAACTGAAACCAACATGATATTCATTACACCAATACCGCCTACTAATAGTGATATTGCTGCGATAACTGAAATTGCAATGGAAACGGTATTTAA
>JAGXRU010000057.1 GCA_018335765.1 Alkaliphilus sp. | reverse complement strand
TGTTGATTTTCAAATTAAACCAGAAAAATTTCACAAATTAAAATAGATGCAATTATCTAGAACAAGGTTAAATTTGCAGATTGTAATGAGATTATCCTAATGGGATTTTCAGAATCCGATAGGATAAAGATCACCGCATTCCATTTTGATGCTAGAATAACTGAAAAAAGCAGTCGGATGACCGCCTTTAACTAATGACTAATAACCCATTTTCTCAGCCATGGCATTTAAAGCAGTGGCAACTGTAATACCGTCAACCTTTCCTAATACACGGCATAACTGCTCTGAATTCCAAAACTGATCTCTCAGATTAACGAGATGACAACCAGCACCAAAATCAGGCATACAAGCGAATGCACCTTGAGTCGTTTTTCCAAACAAAACCAATATCCCTGATCTGCTTTCAATTCTAAATTCATAGTGAGTTCCATAATTTTTAAAAGATGTAATTCTTCCTTGCCATTTCTCACTTTTGTTTTTCTTTGTATTAACACATTCAAATACCACCCTGTACCCCCCTTAAAAAGCAGTTTCAATATTGGCTTGGTAGACTGCTTCTTCATCTATCATTTGAATTTTCCTTGAAGTAGAGTACATTAAGCTAGCTATGGCAATATTGTTGATATTTCGTAGAAATCCTCCTGAAATCGTATGTATTGCCGTAAGTGCAGCAGGGGTAAACACTTCATTATTGCACCCAGCAATTTTCATTCTATTTACACAATAATCTGCAGTTTCTTCTAATGTGAGCCCTTGCATTGAATATCTCATTGATATCCTCTGACGCAGTGGATGGCAGGTGTTCAAAGCAAGTTTGTTTCGGATTTGTGGTTGTCCCGCAAGAATTAGAACAAAAGGATTCGCCGAATCAAGCTTGAAATTGAATAAAAGCCGAATATCATCTAAGATAGATGTCGAAGCCATATGAATTTCGTCGATAATGATTATCGGAGTGATTCGCTGCTCATAGTACAACGTATTTATGCAATTCTGTATTTGATTGAAAAGGCCAATTTTTTTATGGGTGGGAGTTTCACCTAGAAGACTTGCCAAGGCCTGATAAAATTCTTTGACAGTAAGTGTCGTAAGTGGTAGGTAGCAAGGCTTGTAGAGAGAACGATTGAGGTTTTCAGTAAGCTTTCGAAGACTAGTAGACTTACCTGAACCTGGTTCGCCAACAATAAGGCAAATCCCTCTAGAATCAAGCATGTATTTAAGTCTTGATTCGAGTTCTTTTGTATCCTGAGTTACAAAGAGTTTGTCGGTGGAGATTTCTTTATCAAAAGGATTAAATTTTATTCCGAAATGTTGTTTGAACATTATCTGTCACCTCCAACAATATCGCTGTAGGAGATGGAATTTTTAATTGAATCTTCAACAAAAACAGTAAGCTCATCTTCTTTAGCAATGATAACATTTTTATTTTTGTTCCATTTAGACTTTCTTGCAGCATGGGCATTATCGTGGAAGCGAACTACTCTGGCTTCACCTAATCTCTTTCCATCCTCATATATTGGGAGAGCTTTCGTCACATCATTTAACCACTCGGGTTCATACCTGATTTCAACTCTTTTACCACAGAATTTGGAATCTGTTTCATAAAGTATATTTTCAATTTGAGTGGTTGCATCCGGCTGAACCTTTCTTGTAATCCTAAGAAGAAAGTTCTCCGCAATTCTTTCAACGTTAGTTACTAGCTTAAGCTTAGAAACTTGAGACATTAATACATCATGTGGAGATAAGCCCCCTAAGCCACTATGAACCTTTCTCTTGTAATCATCCTCTAGCCATTTGAAGAATCTTTGATTTAGGTCATCTAAATCTCTAATAGTCGTTGGATCAAGGTCGCTTAAAAACCGTATCCTTACTGTCCCGAACATCCGTTCTACTTTCCCGCGCCCTTGTGGCACAAAAGGCTGGGAATGTAGTAGTGTGCAACCTAAGGATGCACAAATATATTCAAACTGCTGAGAACGATATATTTTCCCGTTGTCTGTGTAGACCAGCTTAGGAATGCCTCTTCTTAGAACAGCTTCTTTAAAGCAATGACGTAGAGCTTCAAAATCCTGAGCTAGATAAAACTGTGCATGTACTGGATACCTAGAAGCATCATCGATAAACAAATGCAGATATGTCTGCACCTTTTTCTTTCCGATGGTTATGTAGGGCCCATACATGACATCACCTTGCCAAAGATCTCCAACGTGTTCATGAGCAAACCGTAACGATTCTGGACTTTCATTATTAGTTTTAAATTCTCCTGCGGCCCTGAAATCGTCAAGATAACGGTAAACGGTAGCAATTGAAATACTATTTGGATTGATTACTCCATCGGCCACAAGATTTTCATAAAGCAATGTTATTGGAAGGCGGAGATTTGCTTTCCTTCTGGCTACAATTTTTTCGCCGAGATCGAAAGATATTTTTCTTGATTTTCCTTTGTCACATCTGTTTTCACATACAAGTCCTTCTATTCCATATTTGTTGTATTCATACAACCATGAGATTAAGGTTTTGTAGGAATATTTTCGCATTCCATAATGAGGCATTTCGATTGGCAAATTAGCAACTTTTCGAAAATATTCAACATTATTAGGGACCTGTCCATTCAGGACTGGTCCAATGATAGAAAACTTCTTTAGAGCAATAGCATTTCTGATCTTTTCATCCACTTTCTTATCCTCCCCTATTTTAATTCGCAACAAATTCCTTAAAAATATTCTACATCTACAGAATATTTACTCCAATTGGGAAGGGAGTGTTGCAAGGTTAAAAATGTCGAAGAACTTCAATTGAAAGACTACTTATGCTATCATATTTTAAGAGGTCATAAACTGTTTTCCTATGTGGAGTGAAAAGTCTAGAAGAAATACATGGGGATGTAGATTCTGGACTTTTTCAAGGAATGTTTTGACCCAATTCTGATTCTCCGGGATGCTTCCTGCAAAGATAAATTCCGGAGAAATCAGATTCAACACATATTGAATTAGATTTCTATTTTTAACAATTCTTTTTCTGTAATAGTTTAAATGTCTGCGTTCTAAAGTGGGTAATTTAGATTTTGTTTGTTCAATCAACTTCCTTAATGAAATTCCACCTTGATAAAGCTCGTGCAGTAAATTCAGAATATCAATACCAGAATACTGAAAACCTTGTAAACAAAACATAGGTAGCATTGAAATAGTTCGACCACAAACTGGGCAGATATATCTTCTTAGAAAAATAAATCCAGTGAATATTTTGCTGATAAAAAACCTTGAGTAGTATCCGTGTTTTTTTAGCTTGACCGGCATGGAGCAATCCTTGAATGGGCACCGATAAGGGGCCTCAGGGAAAAGCGTATGATCTTTGAAAGAAAAGTCTTGAGCAGAATTATCTGTGTAAAAAGAAATTTGCATTAGAACACCTCCCAATACAAATTTTATCATAATCTTAATACCACTTTAATGTGATAATGTTTTTTGAATTATTCTAGCATTCCAATCCTTTGCATATTATTTAATTTGAGAAAATCCTATGCTCTTATCTATTTTAAATTTGCGAATTAACAA
>JAGXRU010000056.1 GCA_018335765.1 Alkaliphilus sp. | reverse complement strand
TGGGGGATGGGGGAATATTTAGAAACAGAATCGAAGATGAGGAAATTGCTGTGTTAAGTTTATACTTATTACAAAATTGCCTAGTCTATATCAACACGCTCATAGTCCAGCAAGCATTGGCACAAAAAAGTGGCATGACTTAATGCCTTCTGAAGATTTCAGAGCACTCACACCACTTATATACTCACATATTAATCCTTACGGATATTTCAATCTTGATATGGATGAAAGAATGTATATTAAACTAAATTGTGCTACCCCTGGTTATCTACAGGGGTTTTACATTATATGGAATATGCATTACTCCTAGATGCACGGATCCTCCCTCTGCCCCATATACTTGAAAATATTAGAAAAGTTTACCAATTTAAAAAGGATATATAATCTATTTGTCGAATACTTTAATCGGGAATACAAAAGAGAATATCAGGGGGGTTTAAAATGGAAAATATCAGTATTGTAATTGCAGATGACAACAAGGATTTTTGTGACATTTTAAGCGAATATTTAAGCAAACAGGAAGATCTTAATATTATTGGAATTGCTAAGGATGGTTTAGAAGCGATTGAGTTGGTAACTAAAAAGTTGCCAGATGTACTAGTTTTAGATATTATTATGCCACATTTAGACGGGTTAGGTGTTTTAGAGAAGTTGGCTACTATACATCTAGAAAAATCTCCAAAGATAATAGTTCTATCTGCTGTTGGACAGGATAAAATAACACAGAGGGCGATTTCCTTGGGTGTAGACTATTATGTTGTAAAGCCATTCGATTTTGAAATTTTTATTAAGAGAATTCGTCAGCTTATGGGTGCTCCATCCAATGAAAGAAGAAAGGATTATAGAGACTTATTGGTTAACGCTTCACCTACTAAGGATAAAAACAGAACACTTGAGGCCGAAATAACAAATATTATTCATGAGATTGGGGTTCCCGCTCACATTAAAGGTTATCTTTATCTTCGAGAGGCTATAACGATGGTTGTCGAAAATATTGAGATGTTGAGTGCTGTCACAAAAGAGCTTTATCCTTCCGTGGCTAAAAAATTCAATACCACGCCAAGCAGGGTAGAAAGAGCGATTCGCCACGCCATAGAAGTAGCTTGGAGCAGAGGAAAGGTTGATACTATCAACAAATTATTTGGCTATACTGTACATAATGATAAGGGGAAGCCTACTAATAGTGAATTCATTGCCATGGTGGCTGATAAGTTAAGAATTGAACAAAAAGTATCTTAGAATAAATTATTCAACACCTCCAAAATTCGGTTTATACAGCCAAGGTTGGAGGTGTTTTTTTGCATGAAAATGTTTTATACCAACACTTGAAGGACTAGATTTAACAATGTTTGTATATACTACGAGTTAATACAAGATTTATTTATATACTCACTTTATGATATAATAAATAGTATTTGTGTTTTGTGTTGATTAGGTATTATAATCGGAGGAAAGCAATGATAATTAATTCTATTGTAGCAAAGGATAATAAAACCAAAGAACTTGTCAAAAGATTGAAGACAGGAGAGATTGCTGTTATAAACCATATGGATATAGACGAGGTCGCAGCTCATTCTCTTGTGCTTTGCAAACCAAAACTAGTCATCAATGCGAGTGAATCAATAAGTGGCAGGTATCCAAATTTAGGACCGGGTGTATTGGCTAAAGCAAATATACCAATTCTTGATTGTATTGGAAATGAAGCCTTTTCCATCATACAAGAAAATGACATTTTGGAAGTTGTAGAAAATGAAATATTTAGAAATGGTGAGTATGTAGGTCGTGGAACTTGGCTTACCGAGGAATTAATTATAGAAAAGCTTGAGTCTACAAAAAAAAATTTTCAAAATGAGCTAGATAAATTCATTGAAAACACATTAGAGTATGCTAAAAAAGAAAAGGATATTATTCTTGGTAATCTTAAAATACCTAGTATTAATACGTTATTAAAAGGAATGCATTCTTTAGTTGTTGTCAGGGGACAAGATTATAGGGCAGATTTGCAGGCAATTAAGTCATATATAGATGAATTTAATCCTGTATTAATTGGGGTGGATGGTGGGGGTGACGCCTTGATTGAGTTTGGTTATACCCCCGATATTATCATAGGAGATATGGATAGTGTATCTGATCATTCATTAATGACTTGCAAAGAAATAATTGTACATGCGTATCCGGACGGACGAGCTCCCGGATTAGAAAGAATCAAGAACCTTGGCTTGGAGGCAATAGTGTTTCCTGCTCCAGGAACCAGTGAGGACATTGCTATGCTCCTCGCATTTGAGAAAGGCAGTGATTTAATTGTTGCCGTAGGTACTCATTCGAATATGATAGATTTCCTTGAAAAAGGCAGAAAAGGGATGGCTAGTACTTTCCTTGTAAGACTAAAGGTTGGTTCAAAGCTTATAGATGCCAAGGGTGTGAATAAGCTGTATAAGGAAAGTGTTAAACTGAAACATCTGTTAATCTTAACTATAGGAGCCTTAGTTCCAATTTTCATTGTAGCTGCATTATCTCCGCCTGTACAACAATTATTTAGGCTTTTCATGATTCGGTTAAGATTTATTTTTGGTTTATAGAATTTGAAAGGAGTTCAATGATGATTATAAATTTGAAATATTATGTTGTAACTATTGTAGCCATTTTTTTAGCAATAGGAATTGGTATTTTTATCGGGATTATGATGGATGGTCAGGATTTGATTGTAGATCAACAGCAACAGATTGTCACTCAGTTGCAGCTTAAATTTGATGAGTTCAAGCAAAAACATGATGAATTACAAGAAAGAATTGATTTTTTAAACATTGAAAGAGAAAAAAATATTAAGTTTATTGATAAGGTATACCCTGAAATTGTAATGAATAAATTAACTGACTTGGATGTATTGATCATTGAAACAACTGAAGATTACTCCTATCTGGGATTATATGATTCCTTTGAAAAGGCAGGTGTAAACAGTGTTTCAAGTTTGCTTATAAAAGATAGTTTTTTGATTAATGATCTAAGCCATGCACAACAAATTGCTATCGATTTTGATTTAAATGGTAATACCGTTGAGGAAATTCAAGGACAGTTAATCGAACTCTTGTGTAATGCTTTAGTCAGTGGGAACTACGAAATAATAAATAGCTTAAAAGAAAAAATAATGATTGATTTTTCTGATCAGATGAAGCTTCCTGTTAATAGTATTATCATTGCTAGTGGGAGTATTGATAAAGAAAAAAATATTTTAAATAAAATCGACCTTCCTTTGATTCACTACTTTAAGAATAATAGTATTCCTGTTATGGCTGTAGAAAAAACGAGTGTGATATATTCCAATATTCCTGAATATAAAAAAGCAAGGGTATCCACAGTAGACAATGTAGATACTGTTATAGGAAAGGTTGCTCTCATGATGGTTTTGAGTGGTCAAGAGGGAAACTTTGGCGAGAAGGAAACTGCTGAAGCTTTAATACCGGAAGGTTTTATTACAATAGAATAGGGAGTTGATTTAGTGGAAAATAAGGTTACAGTTCTCATTCCAGCTTTCAATGAAGAAAATAGAATTATGCAAACCATCAAATCCATTAGTAATTCTCGCTTTATTGACAGAATAATTGTTATTGATGATGGTTCAACTGATCATACCTATGAGGTTGTAAAAAAGCATGGCATAGAAGTTTATAAAAGAGAGAAGAATCAAGGCAAAGGAGCTGCCTTAGATTATGGTATCAAAATGACAATTGATACCAGTAGTATAATAGTTTTCTTGGATGGTGATATTGGAAGCACTGCCATAGAGGCTCAAAAGTTAATCATGCCCTTGTTAAATAATGAGGCAGATGTCGCAATAGCGAGATTTCCAGCTGCAAAAAAGAAGGGTGGAATCGGGCTTGTCAAAAAACTGGCCAGATCAGGAGTTAAAATTTTAACCGGAAAAACTATTCATACATCATTATCTGGTCAACGTGCCTTTCGGGTTGAGGTGCTTAAGCAACTGGGGGAATTGCCCAAAGATTATGGTATCGAAGTAGGTATGATAATAGATATTCTGAATATGGGATTTATTGTAAAAGAAGTTGAGGTGGAAATGTCTCACAGGGAAACAGGAAGGGATTTTCAAGGCTTTATTCATAGGGGACGACAATTTTATCAAATCCTAAAGGTTCTCGCAAAGAAGTACAAAGAGGTGAAGTTTAGATGAACATCTTACTAATATTGACAACTACAGTGATTAGTTTTCTATTCACTGTAGTTGTAGTGCCCGTAGCTAAAGGTATGTTATACGAAAGCAAT
>JAGXRU010000055.1 GCA_018335765.1 Alkaliphilus sp. | reverse complement strand
CAAATATGACAGCTCTGGGGGTGACGGTGGTGGGTGTTGCAAACAAAAAACACTTGATGCTAGGACGAGCAAGAATTGGAGATTTTGTTTATGCTGTCGGTAATCCTAAGGTAGGAAATGAAGTGGTAAAAGATCAGGGGGAAATTGCAAAAACAGATACACTGCTAAAACTTCTTAAGCTTGATTCTATCCAAGAAATTCTACCAGTAGGATCCTCAGGCATAAAGGGTGAACTGGATAAGTTTTTAGAAGCCAACCAATTGCATATAGAATACACAAAAAACTTACCCGTTGATATCCATAAAAGTGCAGGGCCATGCACTAGCATGATTGTTATAAGCAGAGGAGAATTAATAACTACTGTAAAAATACCATGCTTTTATATAGGAAAGCTTTATTAAGTATACAGGTAAATTTGACTAGCTTAATGACAAAATTTAAATATATAAAGAAAACCTACTTCGGATGCAGTTTTTACTCCACCTGAACTAAGTTTTCTTTATGCGTTTGATACTCTTTAGATTCCATTTTCTCTATATTTGCTAAATAATCTTAGTTGTCCAAGATTCACAATTCCATACATCCGTTACTACATCCCTGTAGAATTCAGGCTCATGGCATATGAGCATAATACTGCCGGTATAAGCCTTGAGGGCTCTTTTGAGTTCTTCCTTGGCATCAACATCTAAGTGGTTGGTGGGCTCGTCCAACAGCAATATATTGGTTTCTCTGTTAATCAGCTTACAAAGACGAACCTTTGCCTGCTCGCCACCACTTAAAACCAATATCTTGCTTTCGATATGCTTTGTGGTTAATCCGCATTTAGCTAATGCAGCCCGTGCTTGATACTGACTGTAGGAAGGAAAATCCTTCCAAAGTTCTTCAATACAGGAGTTGTAATTAGCTTCCTTTATTTCTTGTTCAAAGTAGCCTAAATACAAATAATCTCCGAGTTCCACCGAACCTGAAATAGAAGGTATTTGTCCGAGTATACTTTTTAGAAGCGTAGTTTTTCCCAGGCCGTTGGCTCCGATAAGCGCGATCTTTTGTCCCCGCTCCATTCGGAGGTTTAAGGGTCTTGACAGAGGTTCATCATATCCAATAATCAAATCCTTAGTTTCAAAGATAAGCTTAGCTGATGCCCGAGCTTCCTTGAAGTTGAATTCAGGCTTGGGCTTTTCTCTTTCCAGTTCAATTACTTCCATTTTATCAAGCTTTTTCTGACGTGACATTGCCATATTTCTAGTGGCGACTCTGGCCTTGTTTCTGGCAACAAAATCCTTGAGATCACCTATTTCCTGTTGTTGTCTTTTATAGGCTGATTCAAGCTGTTGTTTTTTGGCCTCGTATACTTGCACAAAGTTATCGTAGTCACCCACATAACGGGTTAACTCTTGATTGCCCATGTGATAAATAAGATTTACCACAGAATTTATGAAGGGTATGTCATGAGATATGAGAATAAAGGCATTTTCATATTCCTGAAGATACCTTTTCAACCATTCAATATGCTGTTCGTCCAAGAAGTTTGTCGGCTCATCCAGCAAAAGAATATCAGGCTTCTCCAATAAAAGCTTAGCCAATAATATCTTAGTCCTCTGCCCACCGCTTAAATCCTGCACATCCTTATCTAAACCTATGTCCTCTAGGCCAAGGCCTCTGCCTATTTCTTCAATCTTTGCATCTATTATATAAAAATCATTATTCGTTATGGTATCTTGAATGTTTCCAAGATCCAAGAGGAGCTGTTCCAATTCTTCAGGGGAGGCATCTCCCATTCTCTCGCAAATTGCGTTCATTTCATTCTCGAGATCAAAGAGATATTGGAAGGCACCCTTTAACACATCACGAATGGTCATACCTCTTTGCAAAATAGTGTTTTGGTCAAGATAACCAACCCTTACTCGTTTAGACCATTCAATTAATCCGTCATCGGGATCCAATTTACCTGTTACTATATTCATAAAAGTAGATTTACCCTCGCCATTAGCTCCGATAAGTCCGATATGCTCACCCTTTAACAGACGGAAGGAGACATCATTGAAAATGGCTCTATCTCCAAAGCCGTGACTTAGATTTTTAACGGTTAAAATACTCATTAAAGTCCCCTTTCTTTGTTTGCAACATTATAAAAAAACATCGAAGATGCTTTCGCTAGGCTATGATATAAAAAAACATACATTTTGATTATATACGAGATGAGGAGTGTTTCAAAGCATTTTTTTGAGATAGCCCAAGAGAACTTTTTGAACTTTTTGACATATTCTCCGGATTCCCTCTATTCTGGTATTGATTCATTTAGGTGGCATGGATATAATATCTTAAAAGAAAGGTTGAACTGAAGGAAGTACGGGTATAAATAGCATATGTTTCAATCAGGCTAACAGCATATAATAATGAATGAAATGAATTTTCAAATGGACAGATACAGAAGAATTAAAATACAATATTGGTGACAGCAAGGAAAGAATTACAAGGCAATAACAGGAGGTAGGTTTATGGCAAAGCTGGGCATTACAAACCTTGAAGGAAACACTTGGATGATTCATTCTCCTGCAAACATCGGGATATATGTATTAAAAAATAAAGTGTGGCTCATGGATTCCGGAAATGACAAAGAAGCTGGCAAACAAATTTTAAAGCTTATTAAAGCCAATGGGTGGGAATTGGAAGAAATCATAAACACCCACTCACATGCAGACCATATTGGTGGAAATGCCTATCTTCAGCAAAATACAGGATGTGGTATAAGAGCATCAAGAGGTGAGTCGGTTGTAATTAGAGAACCGTTATTGGAACCAAGCTTTTTATGGGGCAGTTATCCTTTTGGTGCTCTTAGAAATAAATTTTTGCAAGCAAAGCCATCCGAAGTAACAAAAGAAATAGCTCCAGAGGAAATCACCGATGAAGCAGGCTTAGAAATCATCTCCCTAAAGGGACATTCCTATGATATGATTGGTATAAAAACACCAGACAAAGTAATTTTTGTCGGGGATAGTGTTCTAAGCAAGGAAATCATTGAAAAATACCATTTAGCCGTTCTTTACAATGTAGAGGAATTTTTAAAATCCCTAGATAAGCTTGAAAAGCTAGATGCCAAGGTTTTTGTGCCCAGTCATGGAAAACCAGTGGAGGACATCAAGGAATTGACTAATATAAATAGAGATAAGGTGCTGGAAATAATTGAAGTGATATATGATGCTTGCTTAGAGCCAATTAGCTTTGAAGGCATTTTAGAAAAAATGTGCATGAAATATAATATTGAATTAAATATAAACCAATATGTATTAGTAGGAAGTACAATTCGGTCATACATCTCATATATGAATGATAATAACAGGTTGGAATATTTATTTGATCATGGGAAAATGCTTTGGAAGGTAAAAAAATAGTGTTATCACATTAAACTAGAAAAC
>JAGXRU010000054.1 GCA_018335765.1 Alkaliphilus sp. | reverse complement strand
TTTACAAATCATGTGACAGTTATTTTTTTAAGATTGTTTTCAGGATTGTTTTGTATTTTTAGACAGCACAAAACAAACATACGATAGTATGCCAAAAAAATAAACTCTTTATAATAGGATGGATTAATCTATACTGCATTTAACAATTCATTCTTATTCTGTGCTTTTGCTTCACGCCAAGAATATCCAGTAATTCGGTAATTTCAAATATGGCATAATACTTTTCTTTAGCAACTATAAATATTTTATCACCTTCTTTTATACTTTGCTCTCTTCTCCATATTCGTATACAATCACCATCGGATTGCTTCGGAGCTTGCTTTTTGCGCCAGCCCAGAAAGGAATAAAAAAGTGTATGTGCAAAAACACATAGCATAATGTGTATATATGCTGCGTTCTCAGCATTTTCACCACGTCTTCTTGGTAGATGCTTTAAATAAGCAGCTTGCTTGAGTTCCCTAAATCCACAGTTTTCAATTAAGGATCTTAGACGATACTTTGTTGGAATTGAAGCCGCATTCTTTTCAGCTGGCAAGCTAGTCAACATAGCCACTTGCTTTTCGGGAGATATTTCTTTATCTCTCTAACTCGTGACAACCACTGCATTTAGAGGACTGCCGTTTGTTCTTTTATTATCTTTTACTCCCTTTGGGTTATATTCAAGATATGATGCTAATCCATCTACACCATATCCTTTGCATTTGTCTTTTCCATATGCCCATTCTGCTATTGACCGACTTTCGCATTTTTTACGCAACGCTACAGCATCTTCTCGAATGATCATACCTGCTTTTGCCGGAATAATAAAATCAATCCCTAACTTGTGTTTCAATTCCCAAAGATGTGCGCCATTTAAAAAACCACGATCTGCAATGACCATTTGAATTCGGTTTTTTCCACAGTTATGTATCCCTTGCCTGACCATGGGCAAAAAATGGTTGTGATCACTCTCATTTGCTGGTACAATATTCATAGCAACGATTATTCGTGATTTGACTTCAAATAAGATGAATAATTTGAAGCCATGTATTTATTCATATTCAGGAGGGTCGTTGGGACGGCCTTCCTTCTTTCTTTTTGTTTTCCCGCATCCAGGAAAATCTGGCTTTGTCTCTATAATCGTAGAATCCAGTACATATGTTTCACTTCGTAACATTGTCCTAATAAATCGAATGCTTTTGTTAAAAGAATCCAATACACTATTTCTGAAACATTTCCCAATATTGTCTATTAATGTAAATCGATCCATGACGCAGGGCAGTTTTTTTATAGCCCTTCCCGTACTGGTTAGAATCTCCTCTTTCACACAATCCGTTCATTAAGCTGTTAACATCAAATCCAATCATGCTCATCGCTCCTAAATCTCCAAGCAGTGCTTCACTTCCACGTGTCCTCGGAATGCCGACAATAATTTTCAATATATACAGCAATACATAAATATGCAGAGCAAGCATTTTTCGGATTTGACTTCCTGTTATTTCCTTAAGTTCTTTCATGATACCTGTATTCTCTAAAAATTTCAGAAACGGTCCAATAAAAGGCCAATTTGTACTTACCGCAAGATCAATTTTCTTCTCTTCCAAGGCTTTCTTCACTATTTTTCGGTTTTCTACCACGCTTTTCTCCTTCTTTCCTTGTGAATTCTTTTGCATCTGCTTCATTTAATGATTCAATTTGTACGATCAATCGATGTATTTCTTCGTCTAACTGCTTAATTTTAGCCGCTTTCTCTTTGAAAGATTTGTAGTTTTCAGAAAAAAGCTGTGCTTCTTTGACCTTGTCTTGCACACAGGAGGTCGAGATTAATTTCTCGCCTTTTCTGTTTTGATAAATCCAAGGGAAAGGTCCATGAAGTTCTCCAGAGGCACATTTGCAATTTCGACTGCCGCATTTGGTAAACCTTTCGTAGAAAGAAGCTGTTAATAACTTTCCAGGATTCATAATGCACTTAAGTAGTCTCCATCTTTTTTGGTTAAGTTGACAGATTTTTTGACGTATTTGGGATAATTCTTCCATATTTTCACATCCTTACGTTTATCTATTCTTCTATCACGTAATATTATACCGCAAAAAGCAGCAGAATAAAACATTTTTTTTAAATTTTATTCTGCTATCCTTCAAACACTCTATTCTGGTGGGCTTATAGATGTGTATTTTCTTATAGCAACTTTTCAGTTTTTGATTTTTTTCTCAATAAATTGACCTGAGTCTTGTCTATGTTGAAATCATTTTTTGAATTTTAAAATTTATATTTGCGGATCAACTATATTCAGAAAATCTTCTTCAGGTACATATATATAACTTTGAGGAACTTTTCCTACAATTATTGTTTCTGCAATAGGTACAGAAGTTTCTACAGTGGTCGTGTTTGAGGAAAATGGAACAATAATTCTTACCTGCGTATTAACAATCAGGTGTATTTTGTGCCTTGTTTGATTTATTCCCGAATGTTCAAATTCTGTTTTAAAGTCTACGTTTACCATTCCTATAGGCGTAACCCTAATATCAAGTCTAGGTCCGTATTGAGCTAGTAGCTGACTTCCAAAAATATTTCCAAGAGGCACCTTGACCGAGGATGCTTTTATCAGCTTAATATTATCCTGTACAGATAAGGCAACTTCAGAAGCTAGTCTGTTCATCATAACAGTATTAGCTTGCATCATTGTTACATTCCCTTCACTATCAGTTCGAATGGATATTAGGTCTTGGTATTTTATATCCTCTGAAACTTTAGAATTAACAGATTCGTTTATAGCCCTTGTAGCTATTTCTCGTGCTTTTACCTCAGCTATCGCTAATACAGATGGCTTGACTTTTTTATCTACAAACATAAATCCGTAAATTATAAGTAGGATTATAAGTATTAAGCTCAAAAAAAACTTGAAGTTATTTTTTCCCCTTCCGAATTTTCTTTTTAGGAACAAAAAATCACCCCCTTCTATATATGATATGTTGAAGGAGGTAATTTAGTGAATTATTTTTTAAACTTTAAACTTTGAGATTTCTTCCTTTAATTTTTCCGAGCTATGTTTTGCCCTACTAGTTAAATTTAAAATTTCACTGGATTTATCTACAACACTAGATGTTCTATTCGCTATTTCCATAGTCCCTTCTGCACCTTCACTTGCAACATTTGCAACACCATCTATAGACTTCAAGATCTCTTGTATAGATGCTAGAAGCTGTTGTGTTGTTGCACTTAAATCAGTGGAGAAGTCTTTATAGTATAATGCGTCCAGATTATATTCCTTGCTCGTCTGAACTAAGGTTTTATAATCATTTATAATTTTAGTCTCTATAAAATTCAGCATGTTATTAGAATTAAATATCAAATCTTCAACAGAGGATAATATTACTCCTGTGGTGTTTTGAATTTTGTTTATGGTATCGCTAGATAGCTCGGCTAGTTTTCTAATCTCATCCGCTACTACACTGAATCCTCTCCCTGCTTCACCTGCTCTTGCAGCTTCTATTGCAGCATTGAGTGCTAGCAAATTTGTTTGCGAGGTTATTTGAAGGATAGAATCAGCAAGAACGTTTATTTTATGTACTGATTTAGATTCTTCAATGGACTTTTTTAAGTGAAGTTGTGTTTCTTTAAACATATTCTCTACTTCTCTTTGATTTCTTTCCGAACTTTCCATCATTTTTTTTGATTTTTCACTTATATCTATTGCTTTTCCAGCTCCCTCTTGAGCTTTATCTGCAATCGACTGGACAGCGTTTTCCATTTCCTGAGAGGTTTCGGCTATTTCTTCAGATGATGCTGCAGTCTCCTGCATGCTTGCTGCAAGCTCTTCTGTCGCCACAGATACTCCTTCTAAATCAGCGTTAAGCACTTTAACGTTTTTATTTACATCCTCAACTACATCTTCAATTACTATTGTCTCATTTATAACATTATTTATTAGTATGTTTACTGAATTCTTCATTGTTTGAACTGCTTTAGCGAGTGATCCGATTTCATCCTTTCTCCTTTTAAAGCTTTCAGGCACATCCATTGAAAAATCGCCTGTAGAAACTAAGCTCATATAGTTTACGCAATCATTAAGTGGTCTGACAATATTTCTTGCTATAACAATGGATGCCACAACTGAAAAAATAGCAGAAATCAATAAAAGGCCAATAAATTGAATTGTTGTGCTTTGAAACTCTTGTCTTTGAGCCATCATAATACTTTCTGCACTCTTAATGCGGAAATCCGACATGTCATTTAAATCCCT
>JAGXRU010000053.1 GCA_018335765.1 Alkaliphilus sp. | reverse complement strand
GTATGCATTACCTAAAAGATTTGATGTTTGTATAGCACATCTTATTTTTTCACTAACTTTATGGGCTTCTACAGTATCAGTATCCGGCAATACAAAAATGAATTCTTCTCCTCCATACCGCCCAACTTTATCACTGCTGCGTATATTATCTTTCATAATCTTTCCAACTTGTCTTAAAACAAAATCTCCTGTTTGATGACCAAAAGAATCATTTACTTGCTTAAACTTGTCTATATCTCCCATAATGATTGAAAATACAGTTTTGCTCAAGTCAGCCCTATAAATTTCATTTTTTAATTCCTTCTCAATATATTTCCTTACAAGTACATTTGTTAATTTATCCACTGACGAAGCAACTTTAATCTTATAATTATCTATTAATACACTTAGCAAATTAGCCAGTGCCTCGCAATTTTTGTAAGTATTCCAGTCGAAATTATTAAAAACTTTATCTGTTTCTAAATACAGATATCCTAGTAACCGTTTATTTTCTTTTCTCCAATTTTTTCTCTGCTCTGTATTTGCTTTTTCTTCTCTAATAAATTGAATAATTGGAATACAGATTACAGCTTGACTTTTGCCTGGCAAAGCATCAAAGGTCGATGACATCTTCATATCATATCGATTTTTTATTAGCACTCCTTCCTTTTTCTGAATAATTTTATCAAGGATGTTATCTACATCCCGCAATTCATGTTTTTCATCAATCTTGATTACTTCTTCAGAATTATAATTACTGTCTGTTATTACCACAAACCCTTTAGTAGACAATGAAATCATAATACAGTATTTGAGTACACTCTGAATATTAAGAATATCATTTGACGAAAATTCTTGCATTAACTCTCTTATGCTTGTAACTCTCCTAGAAAAGAAGCCCTCATACTCCTGTATTGCTCTATGAAAAAATCTTTCATTTTGAAAAAGCAGTTGGAATTCATTAGTGTCAAAGTAGTTTTCCAAATTCTTATTGCTTAGCATATCAGGGCTATGATATTCACTGTCTAATAGAGTTTCTTCCAGAATAATGCTTTTCAACCTTGTTATTTTACTTTTTATTTCTAATTTTGCCTGATCGCTATTCATATAGCTAAGTTGCAAATCAACAGGCACCTTCAATACCAATCTTTTAATAGTATCAAGAGAATCCATATAGCAATTAATTGCTTTATACAATTCACGCTGTATACAATATTCATCACCTAATATTAAATTGATCCTCCATTCCCATTCTAAAGCAAGATTAGAACTTTCTTTTTCTAGAAGTCTAGTATAATACGCTATTTTATTATTATCTAAATAGCCTAATAATATTTTTTTCTTAAGTTCAATAGCCTGAGTGCTAAACTGAGTTGCCAACAGATCATCATATTCTATAATTTGTTTTGCCTGATTAAAAAGCTCATTATTTATAAACAAGTATGCCATTTCCAAAACAAACAGCCTTTTTTGCTTAATAAAAGCTTTTTTTTCGACTGTAAATAAAAACTCCATGGTACTTTGTAATGTCTTCTCATCTACAGACTCGGATAGAATAAATAATTTGTAAATCGCATGCATAAAATTGTGATAATCATCAAATTCGACAAAGGGCTTTTCAATTTTTCCAAGTTCAAGTATTGCCTGTTCTTTTAACCCTATTTCCTTGTAAAATTCAATTACCAATAAAGAGAATTCTAAGCTATCATATTTATTATACAATCTACTCTTTTTTTCAATCTCAGCTTTTTTGATATAGTTATGTGCTTTTTGATACTCGCCCATTTGAAGAAATACTCTGCTCATATATGTGTATACAAGCAACAAAACACTTCTATCCTTTGTTTCATCTGAAAGCTGAATAGATTTATTGAAATACTTAATAGCCAAATCATATTGATCTTCAATTAAATAGGTTTCCCCGATATTTAGGTAGAATAAATTAGTGCCTGAGACCAAGTTTTGTTTTTCAGCTATACCCAATGCCTTTAAATAATACTTTCTAGCCAAGCTGGAATCTTGAAGTCCTTCAATCATCACTACCCCTATATTATTAACTGGCTTAATACTATCAAGGATATTTGATGCTTTTTCAAAATAATTTATGCTTCCTATGAAGTCCATAAGCGCACTATCATAGTCTCCTTTTAATAAATAAAATTTTCCTCTTTGATTTAAAAATTGTCCCACATAATTATTATTCTTTATAGCTAAACTCCTAGTCAAATTACTCTTTACAATTTCCTCATAATGATCTATTTCGTTTCTGATTAATATCAAATTGCTAAAAATTAACTCTGCTTCTAAAAAGCCTTCTTCATAACAATTTTCTAAAGCAAGCGATTTTGCTGTTCTTATTTCATTTAAGGACTCAGGGAGCATATTCTTGAGAATATATATATCAGCAAGCTTGTTTTTAGAATCAATGACTGACTTGTAATAACCTTTCTCTGACCCAGATCGAATGATCTGTTGATATGTTTCAACTGCTTTGTCATTTTGTCCTATTTGTGCGTAAATTTTCCCCATTGTTAATAAAATATCATTATTTCGCTTGATATCTTTGTGTTGGTCTAAAAGTTGTACAGCCACATCATAAAATTCCAAAGCTTGTGCATAAATATTTAAGTCTAGCATTTTATTAGCAGCTTCAAGACAATAGTCAATAGCCCTTGATAATTTGCCGCATTTCCTCAAATGATGAATTATCTCGTCCTTGTTGTCACGATCTTCTTTTTTATAATACTCCTCTAAAACATCTGAGGCTACATTATGATAGGAACTTCTTTTATTGATTTCCATTGAATTATATACATAAGCCTTAATCTGTATTTTATAAAAATCGTAAGTATAACCCCAATCCTCTAGTTTTTCGTTTATGATTTTCGCAGAAACAAATTCATTTATTATATCTTTCAATTTAACCTGATCTATATTTAATATATCAGAGATCACTTCTAAACTAACAGAAGAATCAAATGTTGAAATAACATTCAACACTTCCAGGTCTGTTTTTTTGAATAACCTCAATTGTCTAACAACGGTCTCGTCAAGTATGGAAGGAAGTTTTAGTTTTTCAATGTCATCCACATCTTTTGCAACCCATAATAGATCTTCATTAACAGCAATCAATTTTTGAGTAAATAAATTTTTTATTACTTCTTCAATATATCTAGGATTGCCCTCGGTAACTTTTATCACCCTTGTTGCCAATGGCAATGGCTTCCAAGCCATGCCTAAAATGTTCTGAATGTGGGTAGCTGTTTCTTGAAGGTTAAACTTTGTAAGATGCAACAAATCCGAATATTCTAGACCAACCCATTTCTTTATATAGCTATTCAATAATGAATTTTCGTTTGCTTTGTATGTAATAATGAATAATATCGGAACTTTTTTTTCATTCCTAAAGAAATAGTCCACAAGTTCGATGGTATTGATATCCGAATAATGCATGTTCTCAACGATAATAACCGTGGGTGAGTTTCCGATATATTCACTAATAAAATTAAATATTCTGTCATGCAAACGCAATTTTTCTTTCTCCTCAAATAATACCGTAGAAGGCATAACATCCCATATTTTTCTTATTTCTGGTATGATTTTAACCAATTCAGATCCATATTTATGAATTAAATCATAATTTGTATTTTTAAGCATTTGCTTAATAATAGTTCTCAGACTGGCATACGAAATCTCTGTTTCATATTCATAGGTAGAGAAATAATTGTTTATTTTATCAATTCTTAGCTTATACATTATCTCTTTTACCAATCTACTCTTGCCAATCCCTTCTTCTCCCTCAATCATTAGACACATACTGTGGGAATTAGGCTTTTGAATAAGGTCGATCAACTGCGATATATGCGACATTTCTCTTTCTCTATTAACAAGCTTCGTATTGAAATTTAAGGTTTCATATTGACGCAGATGACTATCACTATTTTTTTCAATAGCTAAAGGAAATAACTTTTCTAGCTCTTCTATAATTTCTTTGATTGATTTATATCTTTCAGTAGTTTCATTGGCAGTCATTTTATTTATTATATTAATAACCATATCATTTCTTTCTTTTTTGATTATTTCAAATTCCTCTCTAAAATAGCTTGTCTTATAGTCCTTCTTGTAAAATAGATAAAATAAGACAACTCCTAAAGAATAAATATCACTAAAGTTCTCAGAGTCAATACCTATTTGAAATTCAGGTGAAAAGAACTGATGATTATAGTTAGCTATTTTCCCACGCTCATAGTCCATTTGTTTGATATATGCCATATCCATAAGCTTCAAGGCAGTAATATATTTGTTTTCAGTAAATAAAATATTATCTAAATTCAAATATAGATATCTAATTCCTCTGAAATGCAAATATCTAATTGCAATGCATATTTTATAGAATAAATCGATAGTTTTTTCATTATTTATTCTCATATAATGAATATGATCTTTTTCATCATGCTCTCTCGTATAAAAATATTGTATTCCTTTACTCTCCTTGTTATCAATAGTGTAGATTGAGTCAAAGGATTCGTTCTTTAGAATAAAATCATGTTGAATAGATTTTAAATATATATATTCGTTCTTATAATATTCTATCAATTGGCTATAAGATTCATTAGATTCTAAAAGAACAAGCAAAACTTTTTTATTGTTTTTAAACATATCCAAAACAACAAAGGAAGTAGTAAACCTATCCTTTACTATCTGTTTCAATATTTTGTATCTGCCATTAATAATTTCCATCTATATACACTTCCTATTTTATGCAAATTTATTGATTAGTTCACCTTCTTATTAGTTCACCTTCTTCCAGAATTCTACATTTCTAAGTAAAATCCTTTAAAAAAGATATTGATATTAATATCTTTTTTAATTTTATTGTTTTTAATTTTATTTTTTTAAAAGGAATTATAGGAAAAATGTAGAAATTAAACATGATGATTAGTTATATGGAGGCTCTTAAATGATTTTATTGGAATTTTTAAAACGATATACCACCGATACATTATCTATTATGATAGTTCCTCACTCCGGAGGAAGTATCCGCCAAGTAAATTTTAAAAAATTGATTTTTTATTCGATTATTACTTTTGTTTTTTCTATTTTTATTTTTTTTGGTGTTTTAATTTTTGTACTTATTAATTTGAATAATGAATTGGATGAAAAAACGAAAATTTTGTCCCAAGTGCAAACAATTAATGCTAGTCAATTCCATGAAATACAGACTCTGAAAAATAAAGCAAGTGTAGTGAATGAGAAATTGTCAATTCTAGATGAATTAGAATCCCAAGTAAGAAATTTGGTAGGACTAAAACCGCCAACCGCAAGCATCCAATCCACAAAACCAGTTTCCCGTTCCATTATAACCCTAAGAGAGGATTACAGGATTGCTAATAATGCTATGCTTCAGGGATCAAACCATCTTGAAGATGCTAATTTTTCTTCTTTTACAGACTATGAAGACAATAACGAATTTGAAAAACTTGCAGCTGACATGGATAAAGAAATGGAAAATCTCAATATGCTTATCGATGAAGTAACTGACCAATTGATAATTCTTGATGCTAAGCCTGATAAAAGCCCTGCTCCAGGAAAATTAACCTCTTTGTTCGGTTATAGAAAATCTCCATTTACTGGAAGGGGACAATTGCATATGGGTATTGACATTGCTAATAGTAGCGGAACCAAAATCACTGCTGCAGGAACAGGCATAGTAACCTTCTCAGGTCGGAATTCTGGTTATGGTAATACAATTATTATTTCACACGGATATAATTATAGAACAGTGTATTCCCATAATAAAAAAAATCTTGTTAAAGTCGGTCAAACGGTTAACAAGGGAGAATTAATTGCTGAAATGGGTAGTACCGGCAGAAGCACAGGTCCTCATCTCCACTTTGAGATTCATTATCGAGGTAAGCAAATAGATCCTTTAACAATATTAGAAAACCAATAGGGAGGGGAAAATATGTTTAAGAGAAACGAAGTTATCAGCAATGAAAAAATTAATACATTAATTGGTCAAAATACTAAATTCGAAGGAGTTCTCCATGCTGAAGGTGTTATACGAGTAGATGGAGAATTCCATGGTGAAATAATTTTAAATGGCAATCTAATCCTTGGCGAAGAAGGAAAAATATTTGGAAACATCACAGCCCACAATATAGTTCTTTCTGGGATGGTTAACGGTAATATTAAAGCTTCTAATTTATTGAGAATATGTTCTAGCGGTAAAGTGATTGGAGATATTCATATAGGTCACCTCATCGTTGAAGAGAAAGCTGTGTTTTCAGGGAAATGCAAAATGCAAGATTCTAATGAGTGTACTGAAACTGCAACGACTTAAATCAAATATAGAAAAGAACAGTGAGTTTTTAGACTTCGCTGTTCTTTTCTAGTTATCAGACAAATTCTTGTTCCCACCTACAATAGAAACCTCGCATTCACCTAGTTTGTTACTATTTACTACAATATAGGAGTAAAAGAGCTGGTACTTCGTTTTGTCACTTTTTTACGATTTATGCATTGTGCTATGGATTCAGATAATATTTTTATTCCATGTTCTATTTCATCTGGATAAACAGCTGCAATACTAATTCT
This sequence comes from Alkaliphilus sp., assembly GCA_018335765.1. GTDB lineage: Bacteria > Bacillota > Clostridia > Peptostreptococcales > Thermotaleaceae > JAGXRU01. The sequence continues at coordinate 234 of JAGXRU010000053.1, read as the reverse complement.
AAAAAAACTGTAGTCTGTGCCAAAAACATAAAATATTGAACCAGGCAATATTAAAACATTGTTTTTTTCAGCCTCTATGTAAAGATCATTTGATGAGAGTCCATGAGGCAGTTGTAACCAAAAGTTAAGACCTCCCTTAGGTGGAGTAAACGACACTCCTAGAGGTAGGATATATTTCTTCAGGGCAGCGAGCATAACATCAAAACGTTTTTTGTAAATCGTCTCCATGTATTG
>JAGXRU010000052.1 GCA_018335765.1 Alkaliphilus sp. | reverse complement strand
CAGGTGGGTTTGGTACAGGCAAGACGATGACACAGCATCAGTTGGCGAAGTGGTCCGATGCTGATATCATTGTGTATATAGGTTGTGGGGAACGTGGAAACGAAATGACAGAGGTTTTAGATGATTTTCCAAAGCTTATCGACCCAAAAACCAATCGTCCTATCATGGAAAGAACAATACTCATAGCAAACACGTCAAATATGCCTGTAGCTGCCAGAGAGGCAAGCATATATACAGGAATAACCATGGCGGAATATTACAGAGATATGGGTTACCATGTGGCAATTATGGCAGATTCGACCTCTAGATGGGCTGAAGCCTTGAGGGAAATATCAGGAAGACTTGAGGAGATGCCAGCTGAAGAGGGTTATCCTGCATATCTTCCATCGAGATTAGCTGAGTTTTATGAGCGGGCAGGCTATGTAAATACCCTAGATGACAAGGAAGCGTCAGTAACGATCATCGGAGCCGTATCCCCAGCCGGTGGAGATTTTTCTGAGCCGGTAACTGAAAATTCAAAACGATATGTCAACGCATTTCTAGCCCTAGACAAAAAACTTGCCTATGGCAGACATTATCCAGCCATCAATTGGTTGACCAGTTATAGTGGATATGTGAAGGTACTAAGCGATTGGTACAAGGAAAATGTTGGAGAAGATGTGATCAACCTGAGGGCGAAAATGATGAGACTGCTCCATGAGGAAAATAAACTTCAGGAAATTGTTCAATTAGTGGGAGAAGATCTCTTGCCTGATGAACAAAGACTTATTTTAGAGATTTCAAAGGTAATAAAAATTGGCTTTCTGCAGCAACACGCTTTTCACAAGGAAGATACCTATGTCCCTTTAGAGAAGCAGTTTAAAATGCTCAAGCTGATTGACCACCTTTTTAAAAGAGCTCAGGAGGCAGTGAAAAGAGATATACCTATATCTCGAGTAAAAGATGACAAGCTTTTCAGTGCTGTAATGAAAATGAAGTATACTATACCAAATGATAATATTGATCTAATAGATAATATTAAAGACGATATTGATAAGTTTTATGATAGCTTAATTGAAAAATATAGTTAGTAAAAAAAGTACAAATCATTACAAAATAGGGTGTGAGTTATTTGAAGAAAGAATATTTAGTTCTCGATAAAGTTGAAGGACCTTTGATCGTATTATCAGGGGTTGAAGATATTGCCTATGGAGAAATAATTGATATAACCTTGGACAATGGAAAGCATAGAAAAGGAAAGGTCATAAAGATTGATGGGACGAAGATTGTAGCCCAAGTTTTTGAAGGAACCTCAGGACTGTCAACCAGCAATACCTCAGTGAAATTTTCGGGAAAGCCCTTCGAAATATCACTGTCTAGGGAAATACTAGGTCGAGTCTTTAATGGGATTGGAAAACCCATTGATAGGGGAGGGGATATCTACAGCAATATCGTGCATAATGTGAATGGAAGACCAATGAATCCAGTGGCGAGAGAATACCCTAGAAACTATATACAGACGGGGATATCCTCTATTGACTGCCTAGCTACCTTGATAAGGGGTCAAAAGCTACCCATATTTTCAGGCAACGGTATGCCTCATAATGAATTAGCCGCTCAGATTGTGAAGCAAGCAAGGATCGCTTCTGAAGCTAATCAAGAATTTGCAGTTGTTTTTGCGGCCATTGGCGTTAAGCATGATGATGCCGATTATTTCAGAAAGAGCTTTGAGGATGCTGGGGTATTAGAACAAGTTGTTATGTTCTTAAATCTTGCAAACGACCCTATTGTTGAGAGGATAATAACCCCTAGATGTGCTCTGAGTGCGGCTGAATATCTTGCCTTTGAAGAAGGTATGCACATATTGGTTATCATGACCGACATAACTAGCTATTGTGAGGCCCTAAGAGAGGTTTCAGCTGCAAGAGAAGAGGTTCCCAGTAGAAAGGGTTACCCGGGATATTTATACTCGGATTTAGCCTCACTATACGAGAGAGCAGGTGTGATGAAGGATAAGCCAGGCTCCATCACCTTTCTTCCTATTTTAACCATGCCAAATGATGATATAACCCATCCAATTCCAGACTTAACAGGTTATATTACAGAGGGTCAGATTGTATTGTCAAGAGAGTTATTCCAAAAGAATATTTATCCTCCTATCAATGTTCTTCCGTCTTTGTCTAGGCTAATGAAGGATGGAATAGGAGAGGGTTATACCAGAGAGGATCATAGTGATGTTTCCAATCAGCTCTTTGCGGCCTATTCCAGAGTCCAAGATGTGAGAGCCTTGGCTCAGATTATTGGAGAGGACGATTTGTCAGAAGTTGATAAAAAATATATGAAATTCGGAAATCTGTTTGACAGTAAATTTATAACTCAGGAATCTGATGAGAACAGAAGCATGTTTGAAACACTGGATTTGGCATGGGAAGTCTTGGCTGTCCTACCAGAGGAAGAACTCGACCGACTAAGTCCGGAAATAATCAAGAAGTATTTTAAAGCAGGCAAGACTGGTAACGGAAAAGCTTAAGTATTGGCGGACGCCTCTGTCCGCCTAGCAAACCTCTAACGATCCGAAGGGGATGAAAAACATGGATGTGAATGTTGCTCCAACAAAGGCAAATTTAATTCGGGCAAAAAATCTTTTAGATTTTTCCCAAAAAGGGTTTGAACTTTTGGACAAAAAAAGGAATGTTCTGATTAGAGAAGTGATGAGTCTAATGGATAAATCAAAGGAGATTCAAAGCAGAATTGAATCTATTTTTGAAGAAGCGTATCAGGCACTTCATATAGTAAATGTGAGCATGGGAGTAAACAATGTGGAGGAGATTGCCATATCCGTGCCAACGGTCGAAGAGTTTGATATCCAATCCAAAAGTGTCATGGGTGTTGAGTTGCCCACTGTTAAATACAAAAAAAGAGACATAGAAAACTATTATGGTTTTTTTAGAACAAATCCTGCATTAGATATTGCGGTGACTAAATTCAGTGAAGTCAAATATTTCATATATGATCTTGCAAAAACAGAGAATTCTGTTTATAAGCTGGCTATAGAGATTAAAAAAACACAAAAACGAGCCAATGCCTTGGAGAAAATTCAAATACCAAAATATCGGGAACAGGTGAAATTTATTGAAGAAGCTTTAGAAGAAAAGGAAAGAGAAGACTTTTTCCGACTCAAGAGAGTAAAACAAAGAAAATAAGTTATTTAAAGGCTGTTCATTAAAATGAACAGCCTCTTTCAATTTGAGTGCTATTGAAGAAACTGTAACTAAATTTTCTTTATGTACGTCCCATATCATAAACTTCGCTACTTCAGAATCAGAAGTCCAGCTTATATATTTTCAGCATTATTTTAAGATGGCATATATGCGGTTTTAAGAGCTACAACAAAGTAACTAATATTCATCTCAGAAACGAATGTTTTTAACACACACCTTGACACGTGCTATATACGTGTTATAATCAAATAAAGAGGTGGTTAAATGAAACGTAGGGACTTGATACGGTTGTTAGAGCAAGCGGGATGGATGTTTTCATCCGGAACAAGGCATGACATGGCCAAACATCCCGACCATCCAGGAATCAAGATACCAATTCCAAGACATACCGAAATTAATGATTTTACAGCAATAGGTATTTTAAAAAAAGCAGGGTTAAAATAACCCGGAAAGGAGAATTGTATGAAATATATCTATCCTGTTATATTCAGACCTGCTGAAAATGGCTATTATGCTATTAATGTTCCAAATCTTCCAGGTTGTTTGACACAAGGGAAAAGTCTTCAAGATGCTTTCGATATGGTACAAGATGCGATTGCTTTGTGGATTTGCGATGCTGAAGATAATAATGAATCAATACCATCACCTTCAAATATCCATGAAATAGTTCGTGATGAGGTTGAATTTGTCAGCTTGATCTCAGTAGATACCACAGAATATAGGGCTGTTATTGATAACAAAGCTGTCAAAAAAACACTTACAATTCCATCATGGTTAAATCGTGCAGCGGAAAAGCAGCACTTAAACTTTAGTCAGATTCTTCAAGAAGCCTTAAAAGAACGATTGCACATTCATTCTCACTGAAAATTTAGGAGTCCAAGTGTAAAAAGCACTCTGGACTCTTAGCCTATAAAAAACATTTATTCAAAAGCTGTTGATTTTGACGGCATCAAGGAGATTCTTGAGAGCATTGATCCCAATATAAAACGTGATGACTTAAAACAATTACCTGCTGCACTTGATGAAAAACGAGAAAAACTTAGGCAAGCTAAACAAGATGCCGAGAGTATGTTTACTTGAATCGAGGTACCTGTCCCCATGATTTTCCCCATGATTTTCCTGTTCCTATGATTTTTTCATGAAAACAGAAGATTGGGGTATGTATGTCAAGAGAATCAAATTAAATAGGATATGGTTTCAATATGTGAAGCAAACTGTTAAAACAAGGCAAATTGAGTATGAAATCAACTTGGATTATACTTATAAAATTTTGCAGTCATAATAATAATTGAAATTTATCAGAATTTGATTTAGTATAAGGAGTGGTAAAGCAATGAAGATAGGTATACCAACATCACTGTTGTATTACTATTATTATCCTTTTTGGAAGACCATGTTTGACGAATTAAAGATAGAAATAGTTTTATCAAAGACTACTTCAAAATATATAGTCAACAAAGGAATCGAATATTCAGTTCCGGAAATATGTGTGCCAATTAAGGTGTTTACTGGTCATGTGGTAAGCATTATAGAGGATGTCGATTATGTGTTTGTTCCAAGGATGGTCTGCGTCTTAAAAAATGAATATTTTTGCCCCAAATTTATGGGGTTGCCTGATATGATAAAATATACAGTTCCAGGTGCAATTAACAAAGTCCTAAGTCCAAAAATAACATCAGATAGTGATAACATATCAAACCCAAAATTTTATTCTGAGATGAGAAGTATACTTGGCATAGGCTCGTGGGAACTACAGAAAGCTCTTAAAAAGGCACAAAGAGAGTGGGAAAAATTCAGACAATTGAGCAAAGACGGCTATGTGCTTTCTGATGCTTTAGACATTTTTGAGGGAAAAGAAATAGCAGACAAGAATATTTTGAACAAGGGTGATATAACCATAGGCCTATTGGGTTATGTATATGACATATACGATAATTTTGTAAGCATGAATATTATTGAAAAACTCAAAGAAATGAATGTTAATATACGTACGTTTGAAATGCTGGATGATAGCGTAATGAACAACAGTATAGAGTTTATGAAAAAACGTCTATTTTGGACCTTTAGCAACAAGCTTTTGGGAGCTGGCTATTATTATTACGACCAGCCAAACGTAGACGGACTAATCCATGTTACAGCTTTTGGCTGTGGACCTGATTCTATGATTGGAAAAATGTTGGAAATGGAGTCAAACACTTATAACAAACCCTTTATGACCATCCGTATAGACGAGCATTCAGGTGAAAGTCATTTGCAAACAAGGGCTGAAGCATTTATAGATATGATCAGAAGAAAGAAAAATCAAGCAGATGGGGTGTCAATTGATGAAAATAACCTTTCCATACATGGGAACAACGCTGGTTTATAGCAAATTAATTGAGTTGTTGGGACATGAGGCAGTATCCCCTCCTAAACCTAGCCAGAGAACCATTGATCTTGGTGTGAAATACAGTCCTGAATTTGCTTGCTTTCCTATGAAGGTTATTATGGGAAGCTATGTGGAGGCTTTGGAGAATGGCGCGGAGGTAATCATTACTTCCGGGGGTCACGGACCCTGCAGAGCGGGTTTTTATGGAGAAATGCATCATAGAATACTACAAAATCTTGGATATGATGTGGATATTTTAGTATTTGATTCTATAAAAAGAGATTTTAAGAGCTTTATTTATAATGTTAAAAAGCTTAAGGGCGATAAATCTTGGCAAAGTGTTTGGAAGATCCTTAAATTAACTTACAAAATTGCTGTCCAAGTTGATGAATTTGAAATTCAGTTGCAAACAATAAGAGCTTATGAAATAAGTAAAGGAAGTTGCAATAAAGTTTGGGATAAAATACAGCAAATATACAAAAAAGTATTTACTGAAAAAGATCTATCAGAGGCAAAGAAAGAGAGCCAAAAACTAATTGACAACATACCATATAAAATAGTTCCGGAGGAAAAAAAGATTCGTATTGGGATTGTGGGAGAAATATATGTGGTCATGGAATCATCAGTTAATATGAAAATGGAAGAAGTTTTAGGAAATTATGGATGCGAAGTCCACAGGGGTCATTATTTATCCGGATGGATTGAAACCCATATGATTCCAAAGTGGTTTAGCAGGTCGAGAGAAAAAGAGATTGAAAAAAAGGGTGAAAAGTATATAGAAATTAAAATAGGGGGTCATGCCAAGGAGACCATGGGTCATATAGTGGACTACCATGAGCAAGGCTTTGACGCAATTATTCATCTTATGCCCTTCGGATGTCTGCCAGAATTGGTATCCCAAAGCATTATGCCTAAGCTTATGGAAGATACAGGTATACATGTTTTGACAATTGCGTTGGATGAACAAGCAGGTATTGCAAATAACCTGACAAGAATAGAAGCATTTTTGGATTTGGTTAGAAATTCTAAAGAAAAGAAAAGTAGTAAAGTATCCTGAACATGTGGGGGACTAGCGTATGGATAAGGTTTATGTAGGTATTGATGTAGGATCTGTCAGCACTAATGTTGTGGCTATAGATGAAAATAATAAAGTTGTATCAAAACAGTATATACGTACAAATGGTCAGCCCTTGGAATCGGTTAAAAGCGGGATTAGGAGCTTGGAAAGCGATCTGAGAAGAAAACACAAGGTAAGTGGAGTTGGAGTCACAGGAAGCGGAAGACAGCTTATCGGAGTAATGGTGGGAGCGGATGTTGTGAAAAATGAAATTACTGCCCATGCCACTGCTACAGTAAACTATGTGCCGGAAGCCAATACCATCTTTGAAATAGGTGGTCAGGATTCTAAAATAATTTTTTTAAACAATGGATTGATCACGGATTTTGCCATGAATACTGTATGTGCCGCCGGAACAGGCTCGTTTTTGGATCATCAATCTGAACGCCTTGGAATTCCCATACAAGAGTTTGGAGAATATGCCCTGCGGGCTAATAGGAAGGTTAGAATAGCAGGGAGATGCACGGTTTTTGCTGAATCAGATATGATATCGAAGCAGCAATTTGGCTATTCAAAAGAAGAAATTATAAATGGGCTCTGTGAAGCCCTTGTAAGAAATTATATCAATAACCTAGGTCGAGGGAAAAAACTTAGTCCTCCCTATGTCTTTCAAGGCGGGGTTGCAGCTAACGTAGGCATCAAAGCTGCCTTTGAAAGAGAATTAGGTGAAAAGGTTATGATTCCTGAGTATT
>JAGXRU010000051.1 GCA_018335765.1 Alkaliphilus sp. | reverse complement strand
TGGGGGATGAACAATTTTTTAAGATACTGAAGATATATTTTGATAAATATAAGTATAAAAATGCAACAACACAGGATTTTCTTGATGTATGTGAGGCTATCTCAAATAAAGATCTAGAGGGACTATTTGAGGAGTGGTTGAGGTATGAAAAGGAATAATATGAAAAATTATACATATACTATATGCAGAGTTGATGTATAGAGAAATAGCTTTGAAATATTTTGGAGGTTGATTGATTTTGAAAATATGATATAATAAAAAAAGTTGGTGCGTTTATATTACAAATATATTACAAATATATTACAAACAAAAGAGGGTTTAACATACGAATGTAGAATATATTATATAGAATCATAAGAAAAGGAGGCGAGTTTCCATATGGTGAAACGAACCGATATTTTCAATTGCATGAGCAAAGTTGTTATGAGCATGAGCAAGGTTGTTATGAAGTTGAAAAATTTTGGAAAAGAATCCGGAAAAAATAGAATAGCCATAGCAATTCTAGCCGTTCTAATGATTTCAATACTTTCAGTTTTTTTCTACAACTACAACACAGCCTACTCTGTGAAAGTAAATGGTAAAAGCGTGGGAATCGTTCGAGAAAAAACGGATTTTACACAGGTAGTAGACAGCCTAAAGGATAGCCTTGATCAAGCCTATGCCGCTGAGGTTGTTTTCAATGAAATCATAGAGTATTCGAAGGTCAGGGCAAAAAAAGCTGAAATATACTCAGTTACCCAACTAGAAAGAAATTTGAAGCAGGCTTTGGATATAAAAATAAAGGCATTTGCAATTAAGGCAGATGAGAAGATTATTTCTGTACTCTCTACAAAGGCTGAGGCAGAAAAGGTATTAGAGGGTATAAAGAAGCCTTACATAGTTGATCAGGATGATATAGCAGAAGTTTATTTCAGTGAAAATGTTGTTGTAGAAGAAATACCTGTTGAAGTAAACAGCTTGAAAAGCTTTGAAGATACCATGAAGCTGATACAGCAAGGCACCAATGAAATTAAAGTTCATGAGGTGCAGGAGGGAGAGAGCTTTTGGACCATTGCTAAAAAATACGATATTGATGTTGAAGATCTGGAGAAAGCTAATCCAGGAATAAATGCAGATAAAGTTCAGATAAAGCAACCGATAAATCTAATAGTGCCTAAACCTCTTTTGACAGTAGTAACTGTCAGAAGATCAAGATATGAAGACAGTCTTCCGTTTCCAATAGAATTTGAAGAGACAGCAGCCCTCTACCAAGGGGAAAAGAAGATAAAGGTTTCGGGTAAGGATGGTAAACAGGAAGTATATGTTGAAATATTAAAGCATAATGGTATTGAGGTATCAAGAGTCGTATTGGAAGAAAAAATAATTCAAGAGCCGTCTAAGCAAATAGTATTAAAGGGTACTAAGGTACCTCCTCCCAAAATCGGAACAGGCACCTTTGGCAATCCCACTCGTGGAATGCTAACCTCAAGATTTGGATCTAGATGGGGTAGAAGGCATGAAGGAATTGATATTGCAGCAAGAACAGGAACACCTGTCAATGCAGCCGATGGAGGCAAGGTGATCTTCTCCGGGACTAGTGGTAATTATGGGAAATTGGTGAAAATAAATCACGGTGGTGGGTATGTAACCTACTACGCTCATAACAGTAAGCTATTGGTATCTGAAGGAGACAGTGTTTTTAAAGGGCAGAAAATTGCCGAGGTTGGAAGTACAGGACGAAGCACAGGGCCACATCTGCATTTTGAGGTGAGAAAAAACGGAAAGCCTGTTAATCCACTAAGTTATGTCAATTATTAAATAAGCAAGCCTGGTTCATAGCTGAGCCAGGCTTTTATAGTTGTGCACACGGGGACGGTTCTTCTGTGTTAATATTTAACAAGTGGGGATGGTTTGTACCCGATCCAAAAGGCTAGGAATAGGTTTAAGGCCACTAATATTGTCCGCTGATGAAGGAAGTAGTGCCGATCAAGAAGGTTTGAAACAAAAAATCAGTGACATGGAGGATTTTCTTTGTATCAATAGATGGTAGATTATTTGGCTGAGCTGATATAAATTGATACAATGAACACCCATTAGGCCAATCTTTTAACGATTCCAAGGGAGGGGGTGTGCAGATTGAGGGTTTTTCTTCAATAATATTGAATGTCACCTATAAAATGTTCCAAAGAAATCAAAGCAATTAATCCTTAGTAGCTTTCCTATTGTCGCCGCGATGAGTCGAATTGTGTTTTTGTCCTTTGCTATCATAGGTAATCCATTCTCCAACAGGCTCTCCCATATTAAAATACCCCGAACGTTTTATAGTGCCATCTGGGCGATACCACTCCCAATAACCATTAGGGTTACCATCTATCATTTTGCCCTTAGACCACATCGTTTTACCGCTAGCGTGGTATTTTATTGTGTAACCGTCAATCACTTCTATTTTCTTTTCTTTGACTCCGTTTGGATGAACCAAATCACATTTTTTATTTGTCATCTTTTATACCCCTTCTCATTAACCATGATGCTTTAATTATCCCCTTTTTCCTCCCACAGTCGCGTGCGTTCTTCAAAACTCACTTCTTTGTGCACTTGATGCAGCATCCATAGATAGCCGAAAGAGTCGCTGAATATAGCGTTTGACACTCCGTAATCAGGCAATTCAGTTACAGTTTGTACCTCAGCACAGCCCGCATTGACCGCTTTCATATAGGTATCCTTGATGTCGGGAACAAGGATATTAAACCAGATCGATTTAGGTTCTTCGGCTCTTGGCGCCATCAAGCTAAATTTCGGATTTTCATCCAACATGTGAAAGCGCACTCCGTATAGGGTAAAAATAACTTCATTTTCACCTTTTGGGAAAGCTGTAACCTCAACACGTTCGATATCAAATATTTTTTCGTATAGCTCCAATGCTTTCAAGCTGTCCGTAACAACCATATCAATTTCAACTCCTACCATTTTAAACACACTCCTTATATTAATATTTTGCTTCATTTTTTAGAAGCTGTCGTATGCCTTCCGCATCCTCTGGTGTAATGCCTGTAAATAGAAAATAATGTCTGTACTTGGAATATGATTTGCGATGCCTCCGTCCTGTTCAAGCAAAGTGGAGAGGATTCTGATAATACTCGTCTTGCCCGCACCGTTTGAGCCGAGCAGGGCGAAAATACTACCTTTTCCCACCTCGAAATCCACGCCCTTGAGGACTTCCATGTTTTT
>JAGXRU010000050.1 GCA_018335765.1 Alkaliphilus sp. | reverse complement strand
CTGGAAGCAATGTGTCAACTGCATGTTGTGTAAAAGCAGGACCTTTGTCAATTCCAGGAAGATACTCAACTATAAAACCATCACCAAGATGCACATTGTATGATCCTGTAATTATAACCATGAAAGCGGTTGCAGAGCAAACAAACCATGTGTCGAAGTATACTGAAAAGGCTTGAACAAGACCTTGCTTAGCAGGGTGAGATACTTCAGCAGCGGCGGCAGCCATAGGACCAGTACCTTGACCTGCTTCATTTGAGTAAACACCACGCTTAACACCCCAAGAAATCGCTGAACCGATAATACCTCCAAAGGCTTGATTCACACCGAAGGCACTTGAGAATATTAAAGATAATACATCTGGCAGTTTAGTGATATTAACAAGTATAACTATGACAGATACAATTATATATGCGATTGCCATAAAAGGAACAATCATTTCTGCAACTCTACCAAGTCTTTTAACCCCACCAAATATGATAAGACCTAACAAAACACAGACAAAGATTCCAGTAATTACGGGGCTAACTCCAAACGCATTATTTATACTTGCACCAATGGCGTTAGATTGTACTCCAGGAAGGAAGAATCCCATGCCGACAATAGTCGCTACAGCAAATAGTATTGCATACCATTTTACGCCCATACCTCTTTCAATGTAGTATGAAGGACCTCCACGATATTCTCCGTCAATTTCAACCTTGTAAACCTGTGCTAAAACAGACTCTACATAAGCAGAACCTGCACCCAAGAATGCGATCATCCACATCCAGAAGACTGCACCAGGACCACCCATTGCGATGGCTGTGGCAACACCTGCGATATTACCTGTACCAACACGTCCGGCAACAGCAAGAGCAAAAGCTTGGAAAGAAGTGATGCCTTCGCTTGAAGATTTACCGCCAAACAACAACATAACCATTGCTTTAATGTGACGCACTTGCAGGAATCGGGTTTTTAAAGAGAAATACAACCCTATACCCAAACAAAGATAAATGAGTGCTGGGCTCCAAATAATACCATTTAGAGCATCTACCATTTGTGCCATGAAAATCCCTCCTAATTATTAATATTTTGTAAAATATATTGCAAATTCATCATACTACATTTTTGTAGCATTGACAATAATTTTTTATTACTTTGCCTAATGACTTATCGAGAAAAGCATTTTGTTAGAATTAGTGGGTTTGCTTCTCTCTATATTTAGCTAGAAGCAGATCTACCATTCTACCGTAGCTACGAACTCCATCTTCTTGAAGATTGGATTTAAGATATGCATCATTAATTTTATTTGTAGCTCTTTCGATTTTCCCTTCATATTTTTTCCAAAAACTACTAATGTCATTGAGATCTCTTTTTAATCCATTACTATATTTTGCCTGTAATTCTCTGTGTCTATCAGGGCTATATCTATGCAAAGTATTCATTGAATGAATAAGTCCAAGTAGTACGCCAGAGTATTGAAAATCATAGTCAGGGTGTAGAGAGCAAGTGAAATAAGCTATGAAATTTGCCTCATCTTCCCTAGCAAATCCACGCTGATGTGCCATTTCGTGACTGGTTGTACTAGGGAGCATAGAGTGAGGAATTGCTGTATTAACATTCGCCTCAGCTGTAAATGGGAAATATATTCCCACTAGACCAGTATAACTAAGCATTTCAGATAAAAGGATACCCTTAGGTCTTCCAAAGCTGCCTTGAAGTTCAGGTATTATTTTTTGCGCATTATAAAAGCCAACATTTGATCTTTTGAACATATCATCAATGCTTCCATTTAAGATTTTTATTCCTCTATCATCTTCGTTTACTAATTCCCTTAAGTGATTTGCCCTAACTATCAAATCTTCGCATAAAGCGGATAATTCTTCAATGGAGGAAGGTTTTACATCAAGTTTTGCTATTTCAGAATAAGGTAAACGGTGGTAATTAAATCCCCAAACAATTAGAAACAGTGAGTAGGTGAAACCAACTAAAATTATTGAGTTGATAAATATCATTTTAACATTTATTTTTCCAAACTTTATAACTGTGAAAATAACATAAAACAAGCAAGAAGGCAGTAGGATAAAAATTATTAAAACAATCATCTCTCCTAAGGAAATCGGTATAACACCAGTTAAAGCACTTAAGTTTTGGGCAATAAATAAATATATTCTTGTGGAATAGAAAGTTTCAATGAATTCTGGAAAATTTGAAATAATGCGATTCAAAAATATTGATATAGGAAGTGTCAGTAATAAAAAATATCTATAAGGAAAATTTAGTTTCATATTTATTTACCAGCTTTCTTCATAGTAATTGCTATGTAATATTATATAATAATGTTAGCTTAATAAAGAAAAATATTTAGTTTATTAGAAAATAATTAGAGGTGATGGACAATGAATAATTACAAAGAGATAGTTGATTCCAAGGAATTATACTGGTAAGCAAGATTTAAAATAGTAGACATGGACTATCCTATAAATTATAATAGTGTAAAAGGAATGCTCGATTTTCATATTAGGAGGCTTTCAAGTGGATAAAAGGCATATAAAGCTGATTAAATTGACTTATGGACTGCTATTAGCAATACTTATTCAATTATTGTTGAGAAGACTTGGCATTAGGTTATTTTAATATGAGATAAATGCTTATTGCTTGCTAATGAAATAAAAAACAAAAAGAACTAGTCTATAGTTCTTTTTGTTTTACTGCTTTGGTGGGGGATATAGGGCTCGAACCTACAACTTCCACCACGTCAAGGTGGCACTCTGCCAGTTGAGTTAATCTCCCAGAACGAATTTTATGCTTAGAAGGCTTTTGTTTCTAAAAATACTTCGTTAAATCAACTTCTAATACTCTAAGATTATAGCATAAACTTATTCTCATTTCTAGGGATTTTTTGTTTGAGAAATAAATTTTCTTATTTGCCAAAGTAAATGCAACCGCTTTATGTAAATGTCGTTTATTTACTATGGTTTTTATTTATGATAAAATGGCTATGGGATTTTGAGAAAAAAGGAGTGAAAACCATGGGTAGACATGGCACCATTGCAAATAGAAAAGAAAAACAAGATGGTAAAAGAGCACAAATATTCACCAAGTATGCCAGATTAATTACCGTTGCTGCCAGACAGGGTGGAATTGATCCTGAATATAATGCTTCTCTAAAAACAGCAATCGAAAAAGCAAAGGCTATAAATATGCCTAACGATAATATTGATAGAGCAGTAAAAAAAGGGGAAGGAGGATTAGAAGGGGATAGCTTTGAGTCTATTGTGTATGAAGGCTATGGGCCTAGTGGAATTGCAGTTATAGTTGAAACTCTCACAGATAACAGAAACCGCACTGGTCCAAATATGAGATATTATTTCGATAAGAACGGAGGAAATCTTGGCTCGATAGGTTGCGTTAGCTTTATGTTTGAAAAGAAAGGTCAGATAATAATTGAAGTTGATCCGACTATTAGTGAAGAAAAGTTAATTGAGCAAGCCTTAGATGCAGGTGCAGAGGACTTTATAATAGAAGATGATGGATATGTAATCATGACAGATCCTGAAGATTTTTATTTAGTAAAGGAAGCTATAGCAAATTTTGGATATAAATTCACATCGGCTGATGTAGTTATGATTCCTCAAACAACAGTTCAACTAAGTAGTGATGAGCATGTTAAGCTGATGAATAGACTAATAGATATGCTAGAGGATGATGATGACATTCAGCAAGTGTATCACAACTGGGAATGTGAATAACCTTTTTATTTTTTAAAGAAGATAGGAAGAGGAGTTGAATATCTATGTCTCAAAAAATCTATAGAGTCGTTGCTATTATCGTAATACTAATGATGATAATTAGTGTTATGGCAACAATGGTGAGCATATAATAAATACTTAATAAGAAGCTATTGAATATTAATAGCTTCTTTAATAATTCAAGAAATTAATAACACTCTTTATGAGATATCTGGGGAGGTGTATTTTTGAAAATCGCAATATTGGGCGCTGGGGCCATGGGAAGTCTATATGGTGGATTTTTGGCTGAAGGTGGAAATGAAGTCTGGCTTCTTGATGTTTGGAGAGAACATATTGATGCCATAAACAATAATGGATTAATAATAGAAGGTTTATCTGGGCATAGAATAATCAAAAATATTAAAGCTACATCGAATCCATTTGATATAGGGATAGCTGATTTAGTAATTGTTTTTGTAAAATCTACCATAACCGATATAGTAATTTCACAAAATCTAGATATTTTTGATAAAAATACAATTGTATTAACTTTGCAAAATGGATTGGGTAATGTGGAAAAAATCAATAAATTAATAAACAAAAAAAATATAATTGCAGGGGTTACAGCCCATGGAGCTACATTGATAAGTCCCGGCAATATTTTTCATGCAGGAATTGGAGCAACCAATATTGGTGAATTAAATGGAGGTTTCTCTGATAGGATTCGTGTTATTTCAAATATCATGAATACAGCTGGTTTAGAAACCACAGTATCAGATAATGTAATAGGGCTTATATGGGGGAAGCTTCTTGTGAATGTAGGTATTAATGCTCTTACTGCAATTACTAAGCTAAAAAACGGACAACTTATTGACAATGCAGAAACTGAAGAATTGCTGGAAACAGCTGTTAATGAAGCATGGAATATTGTAAAAGCAAAAGGAATATTGCTAAGCTATGATAATCCAATCATATATACTAAACAAGTATGTAAAGCAACGGCACAGAATTTTTCTTCAATGCTGCAAGATATAACTAATTGCAGAAAAACAGAAATAGATATGATAAATGGAGCAATTGTAAGGGAAGGAAAAAAACTTGGCATAGAAACACCAGTTAATATTACTCTTACAAATCTTGTAAAAAGCATAGAAAAAAATTATTAACATTAATATTTATAAAGAAAACTTAGTTCAGATGGAGTTTTTACTCCACCTGAACTCTAGTTGCACTTATTTCGAAGCTTG
>JAGXRU010000049.1 GCA_018335765.1 Alkaliphilus sp. | reverse complement strand
GTATACCAACAGATTTTTTATTATTTTCCACTGTCTTCATCTCCAGTCTTAAATATCTCATCTTTAATTAGTTCAACTACATTGTTTTCAACGAATGAGACTGCCTGTCTTATGGCATTTTTAATGGCCTTTGCATTAGAGCTTCCATGTGCCTTAATAACAACTCCATCTACACCTAAAAGAGGGGCACCTCCATATTCAGTATAGTCTAAAATCTTCTTAAACTCTCTGAATGCGGGTTTAAGCATGATTGCCCCTATTTTATATTGAATTTTTTTTTGGAACTGTTCCTTCATCATTGATAACATATTCATAGCCACACCTTCTGTAAGTTTGAGAATAACATTACCAACAAAACCGTCACAGACAATAACATCAACAATACCATCTGGAATTTCCCTTGCTTCGACGCTTCCAATAAAATTTGGACATTTTTTAAAAAGAAGTTCCGATGAATCTTTTACTAATTGGTTGCCTTTTCCCTTTTCGTTTCCTATATTTACAATTCCAACCTTTGGGCTATTTCTTCCAAAAACCTTCTCAACATAAATTCTGCCCATTAGACTAAACTCCATTAGATTTCTGGGTTTGCATTCGACATTCGCACCAGCATCCACTAGCAAGGATATGCCTTTCTTTGTGGGATAAACAGATCCTATGGCTGGTCTATCTATACCCTTTATTCTTCCCACCCTAAAAAGGCTCCCAGCCAAAAGAGCTCCCGTATTTCCAGCAGAAATAAAGGCATCTACTTCTTTGTTTTTAACCATATCAAGCCCTACAACCATTGATGAATCTTTTTTGCTTTTTATACCTTGGACTGGCTTATCTTCATTTGTTATCGCTTCATTTGTATGTCTAATATGTATTTTATTCTTGTCAAATTGATATTTAGTCAATTCTGTCTCTAAAACTTCCTTTTTTCCCAAGATCAATATCTCAATATCCAGTTCATTTATTGCATAAACACAGCCTTTAACAACCTCAACTGGAGCATGATCTCCGCCCATACCGTCAACTGCTATTCTCATAGTCCATCACTCCTTATTCTTCTATTGATACAAGAATAAACTTGCCTCTGAAAACCTGTTCCTGCTTTACGTTTATTTTTACATGAACATAAAATTCATTCCCTTTGATTTTAGTTAACTCTGCCTTCGCTATCAATTTTTCTCCTGCTAACACAGGTATCCTGTATTTCATGTTTGCAACTCCAGTTAAAGCTACCTTTGAACTTATTACAGCCATGGCTAAGGATTCAGCCATGGAAAAAATATGGTGCCCCTTAATGATTTTTGTTTTTTCAAAAGCCAGATCCTTTGTAGCTTCTAAGATCGAAATCCCATTCTCGTTTAGGTTTAGATCAATCAGTTCTCCTATAATCTCAGCTTTTCCTAAATTGATCACTTTAAGGTAATTTTTTTCAGCTACTTTTTTTATTCTTTCTCTTAATTCCGGTATCCCCAACTCTAGCCTGTCTAGTCGTATGGTCTGAATACTAACTTCGAAAATGTCACTTAATTCCTCATCTGTAACAAATGGTTCAATATCCAACTTGCTTAATAATTCGTTTTGTCTCATTTTTTTAGACTTTTTGCTAATGGACATATCGATCACCTCATAATTGACACTAGTGTTTAGTACCTGATGCTAATATTAAGTATATATTATTTTTATTCCACAGGCAATATTTTTATTATTCCTTTTTTGCACCTCTCAAATAATTGTTTTTTATGATTATTTCCATGAAATGCTGGTTTTAATAATAAAAAAATAGTAATGATGATATCATCATTACTATTTTGATTTTACTGAACTTTTATTACCTCTTTGCCATCATAGTAGCCGCATTTTTTGCACACTCTATGTGATAAATTAGGCTCGTGGCATTTTGGACACTTTAGGATATTAGGAGTGTCCATTTTGATATTTGCGGATCTCCTACTATCTCTTCTTGATTTAGACGATTTGCGCTTAGGTACTGCCATTATTTCCACCTCCTTAATCGTTTAGGTTCCATTCTTTTAGTATCTCTAGCCTTAAATCAACTTTTTTTTCTTCACAATGACATTGTGTTTTATTTAGATTTGCACCGCAGGCTGGACACAAGCCCTTACAATTATCATCATCACAGATCACCTTGATAGGCAAAGCCAATATAAGTGTATTATCTAATATTTCTTTCATATCAACCATATAATTCTTAATTTCATAAAACTCTTCTGAATCACTTCCTATTGTGCCTTCTTTTATTAACTGTTCATTGAGTGTTCCATTTATTTCTCTTTGAAATTTATCTAAACATCTATTGCAAACGAACTCAGCAACAAATTTATACTCTCCGATAACAAAAATTTTCCCACTCTGATTAACAGCTTTACCTGTGAAAGATACTGGTGAAATAATAGATATGTCTTCAGATAGATCCATTTTATCCATAGAATCAACATCGATTTTTATGTCAATATTGTCTTTTTGATCTTCTAGTAATTCACTTATGTTAATTTTCATATTTCACCTCGTAGCATCGACAGATTTAATTATACAAAATTGAACTCTTGTTTGTCAAGCAATTATACTTGATAAGCAACTATTTTGCAACTTGAATATTTGTGTTGTTAAAAAAAGCAAGATGCTATTCCCCACTTGGATTATTTATATAAGAGTTTATTCGTATCTCTTGCGATCATCAATTCTTCATTCGTTGGAATTACCATTACTTTAACCTTTGAGTTGTTTTTACTTATAACGACTTCTTTTCCTCTTACATTGTTCTTTTCATTGTCTATTGAAACACCCATGAACTCTAAATCACTACAAATAGATTCTCGATTAGAAGGTGAATTCTCTCCAAGGCCAGCAGTAAATACTATAACATCAACCCCTCCCATTACAGAGGCATAGGAAGCTATGTATTTTTTGACCCTAATATTAAATTTATCTATTGCCAACTGAGCCCTTTCATTGCCTTCCTTAGCTGCATTCTCTATATCTCTGAAGTCACTACTCACTCCAGATATTCCTAG
>JAGXRU010000048.1 GCA_018335765.1 Alkaliphilus sp. | reverse complement strand
AGATATTGGAGAACTGATTCCTTCTTCGGTTACCTTGATCCAAGCTAGTCCCTTTGCACCATAGGTTTTCACATATTCTTCCAGTTTTGTTATGTCTTTACGGCTAAAGTTTTCAGCAAAACCCTTGAGGTTTATTCCTCTCACATCACCAGCATTATTCAATGTTTCACTAAAAACCTTAAAACTACAGTTTTCTACAATATCATTTATTTTTATTAGTTCAAAGCCAAACCGCAAATCTGGCTTGTCTGAACCATATCTTTCCATAGCTTCATTATAAGGAATTCTCTGTAGAGGAAGCTTCAAGTCTATATTCATTAATTCCATGAAAATTTTCTTGATTAAATTTTCATTAAGACTTAATACATCTTCAACTTCAACAAATGACATTTCAATATCGATTTGAGTAAATTCAGGTTGTCTATCAGCTCTTAAATCCTCATCTCTAAAACACTTTGCAATTTGGTAGTATCTATCCAATCCTGACACCATAAGGAGTTGTTTGAAAAGCTGGGGTGACTGAGGCAACGCATAAAATTTTCCAGGATTCACTCTGCTAGGCACTAGATAATCTCTTGCACCTTCAGGTGTAGGTTTTCCTAAAATCGGTGTCTCAATTTCAAGAAATCCATTTTCACCAAGAAAATTCCTCACAACCTTTGCCAGATTATGACGGAATACTAAATTTTTCTGCATCTTTGGTTTTCTTAGGTCTAAGTATCTATATTTTAATCTTAGTTGTTCTGAAGCATCATCCTCATCATCAATATATATTGGTGGAGTTTGAGCTTCTGATAATATTTTTATCTCATATGCAAATACTTCAATTTCTCCGGTAGGCAGGTTTGAGTTAGCTGCATGTCTTTTTTTGACTATACCCTTTACAGCAATTACATATTCACCTCTGACTTTCTCAGCCTTTGCGAAGGCTTCTTCGGAGATATCCTTATCAAAGATGATTTGTACAATTCCTTCTCTGTCTCGCAAGTCGACAAAGATCAACCCACCCAAATCACGTCTTTTCTGAACCCAGCCCATGACTATAGTTTGTTGATCAACATTTTTTGGTCTTAAGCTTCCACAGTAATGTGTTCTTTTCATATTACCTAAGGCTTCCATACTTATACCTCCTCGTATTCGATATATTTTGTATTCAAAAACAAAAATTTCTCAATCCCTTGATATAACAAAGGGACGAGAAGCCTTATGATTCTCGTTAATAAACCCTCTATCTCAACTCTTAAATTATGAACAATTGGTTGATTTTGATAATTCGGCACTCTTTCTTTTGAGCATTTCGTCAACTCTTCGAATATAGTGTTCAATACTTGTAACATTCGGTATGCGTTCAAGTCTATTTTCATTTGGATAAAATATTTTAGATATGGCTCCTGCACCTAATCCGATTATGGTTTTTCTTTCCTCCATAATTTCAATATTATATACGCATTCGTGTTTCGGTAAGCAGTATCCGATATTTTCAAGATTTCCAACCATATACTTTTGTCTGTACATATAATAAGGAATAAGTCCCATTTTCTTAGCATAATTCTTTGTAATTTCCAACATTTCCCTAGCTTCTTCTTCTCGCGGTATATCAAAATCATTTGTATTGCTTTTTAAAATTGATGAATTTTTTATTGCCAAACTATGTACTGTAAGGTTTTCGGGTTTTAGATCTGTTATTTTCTTCATAGTGTGTTCTATCATGAACGGTTTTTCATTGGGCAGACCAACTATCAAATCCATATTAATTGTTCTAAATCTTAATTCCCTAGCCATAGCGACTGCTTCCTCTATGTCCTCTGGCGTATGTTTTCTATCAATGAGCTTTAAAGTGCTTAAATTCATGGTTTGAGGATTTATGCTTATTCTATCAATACCATGCTCTTTTAAAGCTTTCAACTTATCTTTGGTTACAGTATCTGGTCTTCCCGCCTCAACAGTAATTTCAGAGATATCTTTTAAATCGAACTGATTATGTAAGTATTCCAACAAATTTGATAATTCGTTTTGGCTTAATGTTGTAGGAGTCCCTCCTCCGATATACAGAGTGCTTATCTTTTTATGATGTTTTTTAAAGAAGTCACCCATTCCTTTTATTTCACGTTTCAGAGCTTCTAAATATTCTTTGACAATGTTTGTCTTTCCTACTTCTATTGGATTTGAAGGAAATGAACAATAAAGACATCTTGATGGACAAAATGGTATGCTAATATATACAGAAACAGTATCATCTTTATGCGGGTATATATAAGGTCTTTCTATTTCTGATATAGCGATCATAAGCTTAATTTTTTCATCGCTAATACAATAGTTATCGGACAATATTTTTATTATTTCTGGATTTGGTAATTGATCATCCATTAACTCATGAACTATTTTTGTCGGTCTTATGCCAGTCAATATTCCCCAAGGTTTTTCTATCTTAAATTGTTCTTTTAGTAATTCATAGATACATAACTTCATCTTTCTTTTTAGGATTTTCCTTCTATCCGTCTCATTCATTCCGATTTTATGATCTATTACTTTTTCGGTTGAAACCGAGTGAGAATCCTTTATTAATTGCACCCTAACTATAGAGCTATGCTCCTTGTCAATTAAATTGCACTCTAACAAAAAACATTGCTCTTGAACCAAATCTTTACTCTCTATGAATCGAAACTGTTCTGGCTTCATAAATAGTTTGAGCAATTCACCGATTTCGTACCTGAAATCATTGCCTTTTAAAAAAACATTGAACATATTTTTCACCTAATTCTTAATAGTCTTTGTCAAATTCATTCTTAAGATTATCAATATATTTTTTACTGACACCTAATTCCAACGCAATTTCTTCGTTTGAAAGCCCTGTTTCAACCATGTAAATAAAGTCATGGAAATCTATTTCAGTAAATCTTGCGGAATTCTTTTTGTTAAGATAATCACCAATTTTTTTATCCATTTTAAATACCTCCTGTAGAATATCATGGTAATATTTTTGACATTCTTGTCAAGAGATATTCATTTTTTATATTATTAGGAAAGGATTATTCATTCTTTCTTTACCAATTGTTGAAGCTGGTCCATGACCAGGCATTACTTTCATTTTATCATCTAATACTAAGATTTTTCTTTTGATGGAATCAAGGATCTGATCATAGGAGCCCCCTTCTAAATCAGTCCTACCAATAGAATTATCAAATAATGTATCTCCTGTTAAAAGACAGTCCTTTACTTTTATACAGATGCTACCTGGTGTATGACCTGGTGTATGAATGATTTCAAGATGTAAATCGCCTAAAATGAGCATGTCTCCATCCTTTAACGATTCTCCGCTGACTTGCACTAAAGGTCCCCCCATTATTTCAGAAAAATTCTTTTTGCTGTCTGAAAGCATGGTTGAATCCATTTCATGAATATATATATGAATATCACTTCTTAATGCTATAAGTCTAGGTACCGCTCCGATATGGTCTGCATGACCATGAGTTAAAACAATATATTTTAAAGTTAATCCAAGTCTATCTATATAGTCTATTAAATCCTCTGCATTTCCTCCTGGATCTATGATTGCTGCCATTTTTGTGTTTTTACAGCTTATTATATAACAGTTTGCTCCATAAATTCCCACTGGAATTTTTTCAATTAGCATATCCATCCTCCTAAAATGCTCGTTTGCTATCTATTATAATGGTTACAGGCCCGTCATTACAAAGGCTTACCTTCATTTCAGCTTGAAATACACCTGTTTGCACTTTTATTCCATAGTTTTTTGCTTTCTCAACAAAAATTTTATAAAGTTCATTGGCTTTTTCTGGTCTAGCTGCATTAATAAAGCTCGGTCTTCTACCTTTTCTGCAATCTCCGAGCAAGGTAAATTGAGATACCACCATTAGATCCTCTTGTACATCCAATAGTGATCGATTCATTTTACCTTCAGCATCTTCAAAAATTCTTAAATTCATAACCTTTTCTAGCATATATTCAACATCAGTTGATTCATCATTTTCTTCTACACCCAAAAACACTAATAATCCTCTTTGTATCTCACCTAGAATCTTGCCCTCAACTAGTACATTTGCTTCAGTTACTCTTTGTACAACTGCTCTCACTTTTTCACCTTCCAATCCTTAGGACGTTACTCTATAGACATCTATTACCCCTTGCATCGTTTTTATTTTATTGATGAGCTTGTCCAACTGTTCAATATTAGTTATTTCTACCGTAAGGTTAATTACTGCTATTTTTTCTTTATTTGTTCTAGCATTAACTGCTGTAACAGTTAGCTTTGTCTCAGATAATAAATTTGTAATCTCAGACAGAAGACCTTTTCTATCTGAGGCTATGATCTGTATTTCAGTCTGATAAGATATTTGACGCCCTCCGTCCCATGCTACCTCAATAAATCTATCAACTGAATCTTCTTCTTCCTTAGTAACATTTATGCAATCTGTTCTATGTATAGTTACTCCTCTACCTCTGGTAATAAAGCCTAAAATTTCGTCTCCGGGTACAGGACTGCAACATTTTGCAAATCTCACCAATATATTATCTATGCCCTTAACTTTTACGCCTTGGGCATCATTTTTTTCCTGTTTTGGTTTATACTGTTTCGTGTGAACCAGAACTTCTTCAGTTGTAACTTTCTCTTCTTTTACTGCTTGTTTATACATTTCCTTTAGCTTTGGAATAACCTGATTAAGCATTATTCCACCATATCCAATAGCTGCATAAAGATCTTCAGTGTTAGTGAGATTGAATTTTTTAACTAATATACTCATCCATTGGGGCTTAGCAAGTGTATGTGCTTCAAACCCACTCCTCCTGATTTCCTTGTCAAACATTTCCTTCCCTTTTTCAACATTCTCTTCTTTCCGTTCTTTTTTAAACCATTGTCTTATTCTATTTTTTGCTTGCGTACTCTTAACAAATCTTAACCAATCTCTACTAGGACCATTACTATGACTAGATGTTACAATCTCCACAATATTACCATTCTTTAGTTTATAATCAATGGGAACCATTCGGCCATCTATTTTAGCTCCAATACAACGATTACCTATGTCTGAGTGTATCTTATAAGCAAAATCAACAGGAGTCGACCCTGCCGGAAGATCAATTACATCACCTTTAGGAGTAAATACAAATACCTCATTGGTAAATAAATCTATCTTCAAAGACTCCATAAATTCTCTGGGATCCTTCAGCTCTCTTTGCCATTCCAGCAATTGCCTTAGCCACCTAAGCTTATCATCTAAGTCGTCTTCAGTCACACCCTCTTTATATTTCCAATGGGCAGCTATACCATATTCAGCTATTCTATGCATATCCGAAGTCCTTATTTGAATCTCGAACGGTTCACCCTGTGGACCTATTACAGTGGTATGGAGTGATTGATACATATTAGGCTTAGGCATGGCAATAAAGTCTTTAAATCTTCCTGGAATAGGCTTCCACATGGTATGGACAATACCCAAAACGCCATAACAATCCTTTACACTATCTACAATGATACGAATTGCTGTTAAATCAAAAATTTCTTCAAATGCTTTATGTTGGTATACCATTTTGCTATAGATGCTATAAAAATGCTTTGGTCTACCATTAATATCATATTGAATGTTTACGTTGGTCAAAGCTTCATCTAACTGACGTATAACTTGATTTATATATTCTTCCCTTTCCTGTCTCTTCTTAGCAACCTTTTCTACTAATTCATAATATCCCTCTG
>JAGXRU010000047.1 GCA_018335765.1 Alkaliphilus sp. | reverse complement strand
AAGCTAAAATAAGCATTAGCATTAAAAATAAGCTCATAATGGATGGTTTCCTCCTTTAAAAAGACTTCTACAATCAATTTTTCGGTTGTGGAACCATCCATTATTATAGATGTTTCAGAAATTTAAAACAAAAAAGGAGTGATCAAACCCACATCCATAATATGGGTTTGGCACTACCAGCTTGAGTGGAGGAGGCTTTTAATGAAAATAGTCTTGTTGCAATACACACCAGAACCTGAAAAGTTAGTAGCTGCGGCTGCCAAGCTATGCTATTCGCAAGTGGGTGCTGAAAAACTCATGGAAGACCTAACGGATAAAAAGATAGATAAATTCATTAAAGTGCTTATGGACTTAGGACATGAATCACCAATAGAGCATATTTCATTTACCTTTGCAGTGGAGGGAATCAGTAGAGTGCTTTCGCACCAATTGGTTAGACACAGAATAGCATCATACTCTCAGCAATCACAAAGATATGTGAGACTTGAGCAGTTTGATTACATTATTCCCCCAGCCATCGAGGAGATAGCGCAAGCG
Organism: Alkaliphilus sp.; assembly: GCA_018335765.1. GTDB lineage: Bacteria > Bacillota > Clostridia > Peptostreptococcales > Thermotaleaceae > JAGXRU01. The sequence continues at coordinate 3,314 of JAGXRU010000047.1, read as the reverse complement.
AAGAAAAAATACATAGAAAGCATGGAAGAAAATCAAAAAAGTTATAATTATCTTGTGGATATTTTATTGAACAAGCACTTTGAAAGCTTAGTTAAGGTTGGTAAAAGCGAAAAACAAGCAAGAGCTGTAGCCGAAAAGATGGCCATAGAAGATGCCAGATATGTATTTCCAAATGCCTGTGAAACAAAAATAGTGTTTACTATGAATGCCAGATCGTTGATAAATTTTTTTGAGCATAGATGTTGTGAAAGGGCGCAATGGGAGATAAGGCAGATGGCTACAGAAATGTTAAAGCTAGTGAAAAAGGCAGCTCCAGGGTTATTTAGAACCTCAGGGCCTAATTGTGTTCGACAACCATGCCCTGAGGGAACTATGACATGTGGAAAAATGAATGAAGTTAGGGAGAAGTTTATAAAGGAAACTTAGTTCGGATGGAGTTTTTACTCCACCTGAACTCTAGTTGCACTTATTTCGAAGCTTGGCGGCACTTAGCTCCCGCTTATAGAAGCGGGAGTATTAGTAACGACGCTGAGATAAATATATGAGTTGTGGGTAGAATAATCATTATTGGAGAGGGAAGGTGAATAAATGGAACACTCAGATAAAATTGAAGGTCGAAATCCTGTTATGGAAGCCCTGCGATCTGATAGGGAAATTGACAAAATTTTAATAGCAAATGGGGTACAACAGGGATCTATCCAAAAAATCATAGGCATGGCTAAGGACAAAGGCATACTCATACAATATGTTGAAAAGCAAAAAATCGATCAATTGTCAGAATCTCATTCTCATCAGGGGGTTTTGGCTTATGTGGCAGCATATGAATATGCTGATGTCGAAGATATAATAAAAAAAGCTGAAGAAAAAGGAGAAGACCCTTTTATTATTATTTTAGATGAAATAACAGATCCTCACAATCTTGGTTCTGTTATAAGAACAGCAAATGCAGCCGGTGCCCACGGTATTATTATTCCTAAAAGGAGATCCGTAGGATTGACTGCGGTGGTGGCAAAGACATCTGCTGGTGCTTTAGAATATGTCCCGGTAGCCAAGGTTTCAAATATTTCACAAACAATTGACAATCTGAAAGCAAGAGGGATTTGGGTTGTGGGTGCAGATATGGAAGGAGAACAAACTTACTATAAGGCTGATTTGACAGGTAAAATTGCCTTGGTGATTGGAAGTGAAGGGTTAGGTATTGGAAGGCTCATTAAAGAAAAATGTGATTTCTTAATAAATATACCTATGAAGGGTGAGGTAGGATCTTTAAATGCTTCGATAGCCGCATCTATCATTATATATGAGGTGATGAAACAAAGACAAAGTTAAGAATAGGGTGATCTTATTTGAAGCATTATTTGCTTATAGACGGTTACAATATCATCAATGCGTGGTCGGATTTGAAGGCAGTCAGTGCTTTCAGTTTAGAAGAAGCAAGGAATATTCTCGTTCAACAGCTAATAGAATATAAGTCCTATACAGGGGAAAATGTCATATTGGTATTTGACGCTCATTTGGTGAAAGGGTATAACCACACAAAGCATGAATTTGTAATGGGCTTGGAAGTTGTTTTTACAAAAGAGAACCAAACTGCTGATTCCTACATCGAAAAAAAGGTTGAAGAATTGACTAAAAATAGAAGAAATAAAGTTAAGGTTGCAACATCGGATTGGGCTGAACAACAGGTAGTTTTAGGTATCGGAGCTACCAGAATATCTGCTAGAGAATTGAAAATTGAATTAGATATGGTAAAAAAGAATATACGCAAAAAGACTGATGAAACCAATGTCGTTCGTTCCACCCTCGGGGATAGAATAGATGACGATGTAGCTCAAATCCTTGAAAAATGGCGAAAGAATCAATAATTAGCTTGACTAGATTATGACAACTAAAGTATAATGTAAGATGGACAAGTAGCAATTATTAAATACTCCTTGTGCCAAAAATGATTTTAGTTACAAGTCTTAGGGGTTTTAATAACATTGGAAAGCACAAAAATTTAAGTGCTGGAGGCGATTTTGGTGGGAATGATTGTACAAAAGGAGTTCTTTGATACCATGGAGGTAATCATTGACGAAGAAGTGGTTGTTGATGCGAGAAATGGCGATTCAATGGCTCAGGAACATCTTATCAAGAAGTACAAAAATTTTGTCAGGGCAAAAGCGAGATCGTATTTTCTTATAGGAGCTGATAGGGAGGACATAATACAAGAAGGGATGATCGGATTATTTAAAGCTATACGAGATTTTAGATCGGACAAGCTTTCATCCTTTAGAGCATTTGCTGAGCTATGTATAACAAGGCAGATTATTACTGCTATAAAAACAGCCACACGACAAAAACATATTCCATTAAACTCTTATGTTTCTCTAAACAAGCCAATCTATGATGAAGAATCAGATAGAACGCTCTTAGATGTGCTATCGGGAACGAAAATCTCGGATCCTGAGGAATTGATAATTTCTAGAGAAGAACTTGGACACATAGAAACTAAAATTGGTGAAATACTCAGTGATTTGGAATGGAAGGTTTTGATGTCATATCTACAGGGAAAATCCTATCAAGAAATTGCTGTAGATCTTGATAGACATGTTAAGTCCATTGATAACGCTTTGCAGAGAGTAAAGCGAAAGCTGGAGAGATATCTGGAAGTAAGAGGAAACTAAAACTTGGAAGTGGAAAAAAGCGTAAAAATATTGACTTTATAGAAACTTTCCAGTAAAATAAATAACAGTGAATGCCCATGTGGCTCAGAAGGCAGAGCGTCGCCTTGGTAAGGCGGAGATCGGCGGTTCGAATCCGCTCATGGGCTCCATTAATAGTCATGCATATCGACACGCTAGGGTGAGTTTACTTGAAATTAATAATAAAAATTAAGATAACTTAATACGGCTAGGAGGAGAAAAGAAATGGGAAAAGCTAAATTTGAAAGAAATAAGACCCATGTAAACATTGGAACAATAGGTCACGTAGATCACGGTAAAACCACATTGACAGCGGCGATTACCTTAACACTGCACAAAAGATTTGGAACAGGATCAGCAGTAGCGTTTGACCAAATAGACAAAGCGCCTGAAGAAAAAGAAAGAGGAATCACAATCTCAACAGCACACGTTGAATACGAGTCACCAAACAGACACTATGCCCATGTAGATTGCCCAGGACATGCTGACTATGTAAAGAACATGATCACAGGAGCAGCACAAATGGACGGAGCGATCTTGGTAGTAGCGGCTACAGATGGACCGATGCCACAGACAAGAGAACACATTCTACTGTCAAGACAGGTAGGAGTACCATACATAGTAGTATTC
>JAGXRU010000046.1 GCA_018335765.1 Alkaliphilus sp. | reverse complement strand
AATTTTTCCTGATCTTTTGACAAACTTCTAGTCCGTCCATACCTGGGAGCATCAAGTCTAGTACTATTAAATCAAAAACATTATTTAAGGCTTTTGAAAGAGCATTTTCTCCATCTACTGCCGTTTCAACTATATAGGATTCCTGTTCTAAACTGTATTTCAAGCCCTTTAGTATTACAGGTTCATCATCTACAATGAGTAATTTCTGGACCATACACCTTCACCTCACTATTTAAGTAATCTTGATGATATATTGAATAAATATTTAGTATAAAATCCTTTTCTCGCCTAGTCTTTTTGTTACTTTATTTTGGTCGAAATATTCCAGTAAAGGAAGGGCATACTTTCTGGTGGTGTTTAATAAATCTCTGAACTGTCCTAAGGAAATTTCTTTATTTTCCTTTATGTATTGTTTCAACAATTCAATTGCTTTATTGTAGTAATTTACATGAATATAAAATTCTTCATTAATCTTAATCAGTTCACCCTTTTCTGTTAATAAATGAAGCATCTCTTGATAGTTTTTTTGATTCTTAGCATTCTTAAAGATTTCTTCAATAGATGGTGGCTGAAATCCAGCATTTGTGAAGCTATTTGTCAGTTCATTATATATTTTTTTATGTTCCACCGAAAATTCAATTTCATGATTTTTTAAAGCAATGCTGTTATCCACCTGTTTGATCGTATCTAAGGCAATAAAATATTCGAGAAATTCATCAAAAAGCTTTGTTTTGGCTTTTGGTATTACCTTGTTTCTAAGTTCTTCTTTACTGATTCCTTGTCTTAGAGGATTTGACTGATGATATTTATTAATAATATTTATTATTTTCTCCTCAAGCTCATCTAAAAAAATATAGTGAATCAAAATATTGTCTAAAAACCTTATGATTACTCTTTGTTCAATCAAAGGTGTTATAAGTTTCTCTATGGTGGTTTCTCCAAGACCTGTTTGCTTTGCGTAAAACGCTGTGTTTTCAAGGGCACTACTAAATCTTTTAATAACCTTTTCTACCACATCTTCTGAACTGCCCTCTTCCTTAATCTTTAATTCTTCAATTGTTTCCTCTTTAAATCTTCTATGCTTTGAAGGATTTGGGTCTAGTATCATTCCTCCACCTATGGTTTCTAGTGGTGAATAAAATCTTAATACAAAATGATCCCCCATTTTTGAAACCATCTCTTCCTCTAACCTCAACTGAGCATAACAACTTTCGCCTGGCCTTAGTTCATCTTTATCTAACAAAACAATTCTGCATAATATTTCGCTGGTACCATGATATAACCTTAGTCTTGTCCTATTATCAATAATTCTTTTAGAATTCTTCAAAAGATTAACCTTCACATCTAGCATCATTGTTGAATGCATGGAATTATATTCTGCTAAAACATTTCCTCTTTTTATATCCTCTTTTTTCACATTTGCAAGATTTACAGCTACTCTTTGACCAGCATAGGAGGTTTGTACATTTTTACCATGAACTTGTATGTTTCTGATCTTTGCATTAGTTCCCATAGGTAAAATAGATACAGCGTCTCCTATATTGGCAACTCCCTCTATTTGAGTTCCTGTTATAACTGTACCAAATCCTATAACAGAAAAAACCCTGTCGATTGGAATTCTAAAAGGTATTTTGTTATTTCTAGTTTCTGTTTCCTCTGTCATCTTATCAACTAGCTCAGTTAATTGCATAATACCAGTTCCAGTTTTAGCAGAAACGCGGACAAACGGAGCATTTTCGAGGAAAGTACCTGCTATTTTTTCTTGTATTTCTTCTTCTACAAAATGAAGCCATTCTTCTTCTGCTAAGTCAGTTTTAGTCAAAACGACTATTCCTTTTTTAACTTCCAGTATTGTTAATATATCAAGATGTTCCTGAGTTTGGGGCATGAAACCTTCATCGGCGGCTATGACTAACAAGACTATATCAATTCCACCAACTCCTGCCAGCATATTTTTAATAAATTTCTCATGACCTGGCACATCAATAATAGCCGCTCTCCTCTGACTAGGAAGTTGAAAATAGGCAAATCCAAGATCTATGGTAATACCTCTTTTTTTTTCTTCTATTAATCTATCTGTATCTGTACCGGTTAAGGCCTTTACTAAGGTAGTTTTTCCATGGTCAATATGTCCCGCTGTTCCCACAATTATATTTTTCAATATTTTTCTCTCCTTACCGGTTATACACGATATGATGAATTGCGTTACTTATTATGTCAAATTCCTTTTCCTTGATGGTTCGAACATCAAAAATCAATTTGTCCTCATTTATTCTTGAAATTATTGGAATTTTATAGTTTCTAAGATTTTCTTCCCATTGATTCACAGATAATTTGTAAGGCTTGACTGTTAATAAAATGGTTGGCAACTTCGCCAATGGTAAAGATCCACCCCCTACTTGGGAAACTCCTTCTATTATCTCCAATAGATATTCATCAGGACTTTCTCCAATCATAGACATCAATTGTTCAGCTTTTTCTCTTAACTTGGATAAAGGCATTGTTAACATTTTAAGTGTAGGTATTTTTTCAATTGCATCTTTCTCATCCAAGTAAATATGCAAAGTCGCTTCCAGTGCTGCAAATGTCAATTTGTCTACCCTAATGGCTCTTGTTAATGGATTGTTTTTCATTAAATCAATATATTTTTTCTTTCCAACTATTATTCCTGCTTGAGGTCCACCAAATAGTTTATCTCCACTAAACGTTACAATATCCGCTCCAGCTGCGATGCTTTCTTGGACAGTAGGTTCTTTTTCCAACCCATACTTTGATAAGTCTACAAGTGTACCGCTACCAATGTCTTCTATTACGGGAACATTAAATTTTTTGCCTAGTAGCACTAGTTCCGTTAGTTCAACTTCATTTGTGAAGCCTAATATTTTATAATTACTGGTATGTACCTTTAACAAGGCTCTTGTCTGATCATTTATAGATTTCTCATAGTCAAAAAGATGGGTTTTATTAGTGGTTCCTACCTCCACGAGCTTTGCTCCGCTCAGTTCCATTACCTCTGGTATACGGAAGGAGCCCCCGATCTCTACCAACTGGCCCCTAGAAATAATAACTTCTTTACCTTTCGCCAATGTCCCCAGTACAAGAAGTACAGCAGCTGCATTATTATTAACAACCAAAGCCCCTTCGGCTCCAGTGAGTTTAACGAGTACTTCTTCAATGTGAGTATATCTGGAACCTCTTTTCCCTGTCGATAGCTCATATTCTAAATTCGAATAATTATTTGCCACAACAAATATTTGATCCATGATCTGATCACTTAATAAAGCTCTCCCAAGATTGGTATGCAAAACAACTCCAGTTGTATTAATAACACTTCTTAAATTCATGCGTTTTTTTTCATTGGTACTAATTAGAATGTTTTCAACCAGTTTATTAATGTTTAGGTTATAGTTTTCCAGAAGATTTTCTTCTAAATCCTGGATTATTCTTCTTTCTTTGTCTATTTCTTCTCGAATAGCTTCTACTACCAAGATCCTAGATACATTGTTCAGAAGCATTTGTATTTCTTCTTTGTAAAGCAGTTCATCTACTTTTGGTAGCATTAAAAACAACTCTCTCTTTGTCATGATAAAGTCACTCCAATATGTTTAAATAACATGAATATAATACTCCTCTTTTTCAGTAACATGTCCAACCACGGCATATTCTGTTTCTAAGTAATCTTCATAAAATTTGAGAAGTCCGTCAACCTCGTTGGCTTCAACAGAAATCAATAAGCCTCCGGAAGTTTGAGGATCAAACAGCAAATCGTTGATATGAGGTTCTATATTTTGATCTATCTTAATTTTATCATATATGTACTTTCTGTTTTTATAGGTGCCTGCTGGTACCAATCCCATTTTTGCATAAATTTCAGCTTCGGGTAATATCGGTACTTTTTGTGTATCTATTCTAAGGGATACGTTACTCGCTTTTGCCATTTCATATGCATGTCCTAAAAAACCAAAACCAGTTATATCTGTACATGCGTTTACTGAAAACATATTCATTCCTAAAGCAGCAGTTTTATTTAATATGGACATATTCTTAATAGCGGCTTTCATCGAAATTTCAGAAACTAATCCACCCTTTATCGCAGTGTTGATGATGCCTGTTCCCAGTGGTTTTGTCAGAATAAGGACATCTCCTGGTTTTGAGTTAGCATTAGTAATCACCTTGTCAGGTGAAACTATGCCTGTTACTGAAAGTCCATATTTTGGCTCATTATCCTCTACAGTATGACCGCCCACCAGTAATGCACCTGCTTCAATGACCTTATCTGCCCCTCCTTTTAGTATTTGTGTAAGTATGCTTATAGGCAGACAAGTTGGAAAACAAACTATATTAAGGGCTAGAATTGGTACACCACCCATAGCATATACATCACTTAAGGAATTTGCTGCAGCTATTTGACCAAAAGTATAGGGGTCATCCACCACTGGTGTAAAAAAATCCAGAGTTTGTATGATGGCTGTATCATCATTTAATTGGTATACAGCGGCATCATCAGACGTATCTAATCCAACGAGCAGTTTTTCGTTTGTAACTTTGGGTAGATGGCACAGAACCTGTGCCAAGGTCTCAGGACCAATTTTTGCTGCTCATCCTGAGCTATTAGTCAGTTCGGTTAGTCTTATTTTTGTGTCAGACATTGATTTATCACCTCCCGATAATACTAACATATTTCAAAATAGTAATCAATTTAACTATTTACTGCTTATTTGATCTTTGAAAGACTCGAATTTTTTAGGTCCTATTCCACTTACTTTCATAATATC
>JAGXRU010000045.1 GCA_018335765.1 Alkaliphilus sp. | reverse complement strand
TGGTGTCTTTACAATAATATGATATGAAGGGGATTGAATATGAAGGATATATTAGTTCTGAGAGAATTGGAACAGATTAAAGCTATCTCAAATCCTTATCGAATTGAAATACTGGAATGTTTTGAGGAAGAACAGCCTGCTACTGCTAAGCAAGTTGCTGATAAAATGAGCGAACCTCATGCAAAAATAAATTATCACATCAAAACCTTGCAAAAAGTGGGCATATTAGAATTAGTTGATGAACGGGTGAAATCTGGAATTATAGAAAAGTATTATCTTCCTGCAGCTAAAACCTTCGTGATTGATAAAAGTATAATGAACTCAGGTGATAAAGGAATAATAGAATCTTTGAATCAGGCTTCAATCTCGATATTTGAAAATATTTCAAAGGACTTTTATAGGGCAGTAGAGAACACCAACGAAAAAGAGTACCCTAAACAAATGCTTCACTACAATGACTGTTATCTGACCATAAGAGAAACTGAAGAATTAAAGCATATGCTAGCGGAAATGATTGAAATTTATGTTAATAACAAAAAAGATAAATCTAGAAATGAAACGAAACCATACTCAATTGCAAGCTTAATCATTCCCAGAATGAAAAGGAAAAAGTAAAATACAAAAGAGAGTTAATTGCATTTGAAAAGAGCAGAGTTATTACTATTTCTGTTCTTTTTATTATACAAACTATATAGATAAATCAGGGAAGACGATGAGTCTTCCCTGATTTATTTAAACCTTTAAACTTTGCGACCTCTACACTTAACAAATTGACCCCATCCTGGATCTCCTACGAATTCTCCATCCTTAAATACAAGTTTTCCTCTAGAGAAAGTCATTACAGGATATCCTTTTAATTCAACACCTTCCCATATCGTATGATCTACATCTGAATGCATATTATCCTTAGAAATAATAAAGTTTTTGTTTGGATCATATACGACTAAATCAGCGTCGCTACCAACAACTAAGGTTCCTTTTTCCGGACTGCATCCAAATATCTTAGCGGGATTGAGAGCACAAACCTCCACTGCCTTATTAAACGAGATGCGTCCTTTATTTGCTTCGCTCAACATATATGGATAAAGGTTTTCAATGCCCATTATGCCATTAGGTATTTTAGTGAAATCATCTTTACCCCAATCTTTTTCGTAGGACTGGAATGGGCAATGATCTGTTGCCACCGTCTGGATATCGCCACGTTTGATACCTGCCCATAATGCATCTTGACTTTCTTGTGCTTTTATCGGAGGAGAGCATACCCAGTTTTTTCCGTCTTCTCTCTTATAAACCTCGTTAGTGAAATGGAGATATTGAGGACAGGTTTCGGCATAAATCTCATAACCCTCATCTCTAGCTTTAGTCACTTCGTCTAAGCCTTCCTTACACGCAAGATGGACGATATAAAGAGGTGCATCTAGTGCTTTTGCTATGTGAATTGCACGTTTGTCTGCCTCAGATTCCACAAATTCAGGACGGCTCTCGTAATGATACCACGCAGAGGTTTTACCTTGTGCCAAGAGTCTTTCGATTCTTTTATCTATAATATCTCGGTTTTCAGCATGTACTGCAACTAGCGTGCCAGTTTCTCTGGATCTTTCTAATGCTAAAGCCAGTAAGCCATCATCAGACATGAGTCCCATATAAACCATGAACATTTTAAAGCTCGGTACGCCATATGAAGCAGATGCACTGAACTCCTCTAAGACTGCTGGTGTCAAATCTGTGATGATAGTGTGGAAAGCATAATCTACGCAAGCCTGTGGATCGCAAAGTTCTCGTCTTCCTTCTACAGCCTCAATCAGACCCTGCCCCTTTTTTTGTATAACAAAATCAAATACTGTTGTAACCCCACCGCAAGCAGCCGCCCTAGTGCCAGCTTCATAGCTGTCAGCGGATATTGTACCGCCAAAAGGCATTTGCAAGTGTGTATGAACATCTATTGCCCCGGGTAGAATATATTTTCCTGAAGCATCTACTACATCGGCACCTTCAAATTGAAGGTCTTGACCGATTAAAACTATTTTTCCATTCTGCATAGCAATATCAGCCTTATAGGTATCTGTTGCAGTGATTATTGTGCCGTCTTTGATAATTAAGTCCATGAACAAATCTCCCTTCTGCTTTTAATATTTAATGAGTAGCTTGTGTTAAAATACTATCTATTCGAAACAAACATACTTATGAATAAAGAGAGCTTGGCAAAAGCCACACTCTCTTTATGGATAAAGATATTTCAAATTAATTAGTCGCCTTTACTCTATCAGTTATTTCAGCATCTTCTGATTCGGAAACGAGTGATGAAGTTTCGTTTTTCATTAATGCTGGATATACTAATAGCGCAATCAAAAATCCTATAATCCAGCCGTTGTCTGCAAAGAAAGACAATGCTGGTATAAATCTTCCCAGTAATGGAACGATAGCGGCAATAATCCAAGTGTAAATAGCCTTTTCGTTTATACCGTTTCCATACCAGTAACGACCTTCTTCACCTTTGAATAAATCATCAAGGTCTAATATTTTTTTACGATAGATATAGTAGTCTGCTATATACATACCTGCAAGAGGTCCTAAAAACAAACCATATGTTCCTAGCCATCCAAAAATATATCCGCCTGCAGTTGCGAGCAGTCTCCAAGGCATTATGACAACACCAGCAACTCCAGTGATTAAAGTGCCCATTTTGTAGGATATTTTCTTAGGATTTAAGTTAGATATACCATTGGCAGGGGCTACTACGTTGGCTGCGATATTAGTTGTCAAGGTAGCTATTGCAATACCAAATGCACCTAACAAAGCTGCTAAAGGACTATCTATCTTAGCAATTACTGCAACCGGATCCCAAAGGAATTCTCCAAAAATAATTCCGGTGGCTCCTGTTACGAAAACACCTACAAAGGCAAAAGCTGCCATAGTAGTGGGTAATCCAAGAAGCTGACCGTTAAACTGATCCTTTTGGCTTTTAGCGTAACGGCTGAAGTCTGGAATGTTTAGCGCCAGTGTTGACCAAAACGCAATATTTGCAGTTAATGATGGAAGGAAAATTTTCCAAAATTCCCCTGGTGCATAGGTGGCAGGCATATTTAGTACGGATCCAATTGTTTGACCTGCTGCAGTCACACCATTATATGCCCAAAGCATCAAACCAACAGATAAGACTCCTAGAATTGGAGCTCCCCAAGCTTCCATAAACTTGATTGCTTCTGCTCCATTGTATGCGATCCAAACATTTAAAGCCCAGAATATGAAGAAGGAAACCCAAATACCGCCAGCCCAAGCTCCCCAAGTAGGGCTCATAACAGAGATAACACCATTTATAGCACCGCCACCGATCCAGCATTGAATGCCAAACCAACCGGCTGCAACAATGGCTCTAGCAATTGCTGCTATGTGGGAACCTCTAATACCGAAAGCCAAACGTGCAAACACAGGGTATGGGATGCCATATTTAGTTCCTGCATGAGAGTTTAACTGCATTGGAATAAGAACGATAAGGTTACCAAGAGCGATATTTAGTATTGCTTGCCACCAAGAAAGTCCTGCCGCCATGATACCAGAGGCCATCATATAAGTTGGGATACATACTGACATACCAACCCACAATGCCGCGATATGATAAGTAGTCCATGTTCTTTCTTTAAGCTTTGTAGGAGCTAAGTCCTCATTGTAGTAAACGTTATCCTTTAGGGCCTCACGAGCACTTTCGGTCAATTCATACAATCCGTTTACTTCTCTTTGGGTTTTTCTTTTTTCTGCCATTCAATCGACACCTCCAATTCATAATGTAAAAAAATAAGAATAGATATGATATCATTTGATGTTTAATGCCGAACTTTGAACATTCACCTCCTTTAAAATGGATATGCAAAGAATATGTACAATATTTTGACATATCCGAATATTTGCAAGATTTATGCCAAATGATAGATACAGTCAGTATTGGCTGTACCAAGTTGATTTTTGACAGAAAATGAAAGAAAATAATACAAACAAGATTCATTTCCGAATCAAAAAATCGATTAAAAGAAAATTTGATCTAGACAAAGTCTAAAATTGCAACATTTTTTTCAAAAAACTAAGATGCAACATCGAATCAGATATTTTTGAAGAGAGTAAAGTAGCTAACATTAATTAGAAAAATGATTATCTTTGCAGGAAAACGATCCGATACTAAAATGAATCACTTGAGAACATATGATCTAGATATATTACTTTAGAGTACTTTACTAGGTTATATCTATTTTACTACTTTTTACGCAAAATAGCCAGTAAATTGTGAAAATTGAAGGAAATGTACTGATATCTCTTATGGTCGAAAATGTATTAAACTAACAGTTCGCAGGCATAAAACAAAATTGTTTCTTCATTTACATATGTCTTTGTTCTTTCTGTCGTACATTTGTATACATAGTTGATATAAGTTGATATAATTATAAAGATAATAAGGTGTTAAATCTTATTCTACTTACAAGGAGGATGTATCTA
>JAGXRU010000044.1 GCA_018335765.1 Alkaliphilus sp. | reverse complement strand
AAGAGAGCAAGTACAAAATATTGAATAGGAGGTACTAATAATCATGAAATTAATCAACATTGGTTTTGGAAATATAGTGTCAGCAAATCGATTAGTAGCCATTGTAAGCCCTGAATCAGCCCCAATAAAAAGGATTATTCAGGAAGCAAGAGATAGAGGGACACTAATAGATGCTACATATGGAAGAAGGACTAGGGCTGTCATTATTACAGATAGTGATCATATTATATTATCTTCTGTACAACCTGAAACAGTTGCTCATAGATTAGCCACTAAGGAAGACAATTCCAAGGATGTCAATGAAGGCGGAGTAAAGAATGACTAATAAAGGACTATTAATTGTAGTTTCAGGGCCTTCTGGTACAGGAAAAGGAACCATATGCAAACAACTACTCAATGCTGTATCTGATCTAAAACTTTCAGTTTCTGCTACTACAAGAGCTCCACGAGCTGATGAATCCCAAGGAGTAAATTATTCTTTTATAGACAAGCAACAATTTGAAACAATGATTAATGAACATGAACTTTTAGAGTATGCCAAAGTGTATGACAATTTCTACGGGACACCTAAAAAGTATGTAGTTGATGAAATTAATAAAGGTAATGATGTTCTTTTGGAAATTGATATACAAGGGGCTCTTCAAGTAAAAGAAAAATATCCGGAGGGTGTTTTTGTATTTATACTTCCTCCATCTATGAAGGAACTTAAAAAAAGAATTGTAAGTCGAGGTTCCGAAACAGAAGATTCGCTAAATAAAAGATATAAAAGTGCCACTGAAGAAATAAGTTTTGTAAGAGAATATAATTATTTAATAATAAATGATGAAGTAGATATGGCTGTTGAAAAATTAAAAGCTATAATATCAGCTGAAAAATGCAAAATCACAGAAGATGTTGAAGAAGTAATCACTAAGTTTAAGGAGGAAATGAAATGTTAAATCCACCAATCAATAAACTTCTTGTAAAGGTTGACAGTAGATATACATTAGTTGTTGCTACTGCTAAGAGAGCTAGAGAAATATTAAATGGCAATGAAAAACTTACTAAAACATCGTCTAATAAACCAGTTACTGTAGCAATCCATGAGATATCAGAGGATAAAATAAAATACAAGCGAATTGAAACAGAAAAATAATGGGGTGCCATATGTATAAAAAGAGCGTAGTCATAGGAGTAACTGGTGGAATCGCTGCATATAAGGCTGTTGATGTGGTAAGTAGATTGAAAAAAAATAATTATAATGTTAACGTTATTATGACTAAAGCAGCACAAAAATTTGTTAGCCCGCTGACCTTTCAATCTATTTCTATGAATTATGTTGTCACAGATATGTTTGAGGAAGCTAAGACTTGGGAGGTAGAGCATATTGCTCTTGCCAAAAAAGCAGATTTGTTTGTTATTGTACCTGCTACCGCAAATATAATCGGTAAAATAGCAAATGGAATTGCAGATGATATGTTATCTACTACAGTGATGGCTACGAGAGCACCTGTTTTATTTGCTCCCGCTATGAATACAAATATGTTTTGCAATACTATTGTTCAAGAAAATATATTTAAGCTAAAGAGGGTAGGATATCATTTTGTAGAACCTTCTGAGGGAAGGTTGGCATGTGGCGATTTTGGGATGGGAAAATTGGCTGATCCTGAAATCATTGTGCTAGAGGCTGAAAAATTATTAAATGTCGGAAATGATCTAGTGGGGAAAAAAATACTAATTACAGCTGGTCCTACAAGAGAGCCGATTGACCCAGTGAGATATATAACGAATTATTCATCGGGAAAAATGGGGTATGCTGTTGCGGAAGCTTCTGCGAAAAGAGGGGCAGAAGTTATTTTGATATCGGGTCCAACAGCACTTAAAAGGCCACTAGGAGTAACAGTTATTGATGTGATTACTACAAATGATATGTATGAAGCAGTATTACAAAATTATAAATGGGCAGATATCATAATAAAAGCTGCAGCAGTATCTGATTATAGACCTGAGTCGATTGCCCAGAACAAAATTAAAAAACTAAATGAAGACATGTCTATAAAGCTAACAAAAAATCCTGATATTTTAAAGGAATTGGGAAAGATAAAGAATAAAAATCAGATACTTATAGGCTTTGCTGCAGAAACTCAAAGTTTGATTAATAATGCTAGCGTGAAAATGGAAAATAAAAATTTGGACTTTATTGTTGCAAACGATGTTACAAGAGAAGGGGCTGGGTTTGATAGTGATACCAACATTGTAACTATTATAGACAAAAATGAAAATATCAGACATTTTGATAAAATGTCAAAACTTGAACTAGCAGATATTATAATTGACAAGGCTAAACAAATGATGGAGTAGGTTTTACGCTCCATCATTTGTTTAATATAGGGTAAATTATAGTTTTTGATTTCTGTAGATAATTTTGAAAATTTGAGATTCGCATTCTTTCAAGCATAAATCTCGTCCTATCATGGTTTTGTAGCTTCTGATATAATAATAGGTGAGATAAGCCTTAGGGGGAAAACCATGGGGAAAAAATATGTTCAAGTAATAGTGAATAATAAAAGCAGTAAGACAGATAGAGAATATACTTATATGGTGAATGCTGATTATATGAATCATATAGATGTAGGAAGTAAGGTGATAGTGCCCTTTGGTCAAGGAAACAAGCTTGTGGAAGCCTTTGTTGTAGATATAGTGGAGAAGGTGGATTTTGAACCATCAAAGATAAAAGAAGTAAAGGAAGTAATTAATGATAAAACTAATCTGTCCAAAGAACTTGTTGAATTATGCAAATGGTTAAAAGACACATACATGTGCCAATTTATAGAGTCGATACAATGTGTGATGCCAACAGGAACAACCATAAAAAACGCGAAAAAAATAAGATTGAATAAACGATATTTGACTATAAATACCTTGGAATTAGTAGATTGTACAACGAAGGAAAAAGAAATAATTTCATTTCTGCAAGGAAACAAGAGTATTACAGAGGAAAGCATTAATAGAAATTTACACATAGAAAATATTAATAATTGCCTTAAAGAGTTGCAAAAAAAAGAAATAATAACAATTGATGAAGGGTTTAAGAGTGATGTAAGTCATATTTATATAAAATATATAAAATTATCACAGGGTCTAGAAATAAATAAAATATATGATAAAATGGGAACTGCAGCTATAAAACAAAAAGAAGTTATCAGTTATTTAGTTGAAAACGGTATTGTTGAATGGGCTAAATTGAGAAATGATATTAATGTATCAAGTGCTACAATAAATGCATTAAAGAATAAAGGATATTTAGAAATAGACTACAAAGAGAAGTACCGAGATCATTATGAATCCTTAGAGGTTCTAAGAACCACACCTCCAGTATTGACTGATGAACAGATTAGTGTTATTGAATCAATAACACCCTATGTTGAACATGAAATGTTTCAAACATTTTTAATCCATGGAGTTACAGGCAGCGGAAAAACCGAAGTATATATGAATTTAGTAGATGTGGCCT
>JAGXRU010000043.1 GCA_018335765.1 Alkaliphilus sp. | reverse complement strand
GCATGGGCCCTTCAAAAGCATCCACAAGTAGGAGGACACCATCCACCATTTTCATAATTCTTTCAACCTCACCACCAAAATCAGCATGGCCAGGGGTATCTACAATGTTTATTTTCACGTCATTGTAAATAACTGAAGTGTTCTTCGAAAGAATAGTAATTCCTCTTTCTCTTTCTAAATCGTTGGAGTCCATTATACGCTCATCTACATGCTCGTTATTTCGGAAAATACCGCTTTGCTTAAGTAGTTCATCAACAAGGGTAGTTTTTCCATGGTCAACATGGGCAATAATAGCAATATTTCTAATTGATTTTTGTATCATCGAATACTTCCTTTCTTTCTTAAATAAGGGCTTTGCCCGTCATCTTAATTCAGTTATAAAGATTATCCACATTGCATTGTAACATAAAGCTTGATTAAAATACAATCTACATTTGTCATTACTTTAATTCATATATCTGACAGTTCAAAAAAACAAAGGAGCTAAGCGCTCCTTTAAAGTTTTTTTAATCCATCCATCCACTCATCTATTAATTCTTTTACCGATTGAAGTTGGGTGATTTTATGGACATTTGAACCTGCGAAGGCAAATCCATTATCAAGATTACCTCTTTGAGCCTGAATTAGAGCATCGGCAATACAATAAAGAGATTCTTTTGGATTACAGGGCTTAAGACAATTAATGCACTTTATACCCTTTGGCTTATCATTATTATAAACACGTTCTATAAAACTATTCTTAATGGCTCTGCCAGGCATACCAACCGGACTTTTTATTATGATTACATCTTCTTCTGAAGCATCTATATAAGCCTGCTTGAAGGCTTCAGAGGCATCACATTCAGGAGTGGTCACAAACCTTGTGGATATTTGCACTCCAGAAGCCCCAGCGTTTAATATTTCTCCTATATCCTTTGCATCAAATAAACCTCCGCCAGCAATTACGGGAATTTTTTTCAGATATTTTTCCTCAAAGGGTTTTATAGCTTCTAAAACATCAAGAACAAGATTCTTAAGTGAAAAATTTTTCGAGTCACTCAACTGTTCATGAGAAAAGCCCAAATGGCCACCGGCTTCAGGCCCCTCCACTACGATAGCGTCCGGTAAATAATTATGCTTTCTATCCCATTGTCTGCAAATTAATTCAGCTACCTTTCCAGATGACACAATCGGGGCAATTTTGGTAACAGAATCCTTTACTAATTCAGGAAGCTTCATAGGTAAACCTGCTCCGGAAAAAATAATATCAATCTTTTCCTTTACAGCAACCATTACCATATCTTCAAAATTATTTAATGCAGTCATTATATTTACACCGATTATACCCTTTGGTGATAGTTCTTTAGCTCTTCGTATATGATAGGTCAAACCATCAATATTGGCCTTTGGCTTATCACTACTGTAATATGGGAGATAAAAACCAGGTTCAACACCGGAAATAACTCCAATGGCACCACAATTAGCAACTGCTGAAGCTAAACTTGAAAGAGAAATTCCAATGCCCATTCCACCTTGAACAATAGGTACATTTGCAACTAAGTCTCCAATTATTAATTTAGGTATGATCAATCTTAACACTCCAATCCAATCTATAATAAATAAGGATATTTAATTATATACCAAATCATCTTCTCGTACAAATTATTATTTATCAAGTGTTAAGGAAATAGTCTCTTGACTTAATAAGCAGTTTGATTTTTGGAAAATATTAGTTAAATCAATGCATGAATTCTATCGTTAATCGTGCGTAGCATACGCGTTAATTGACTGATAAATACTTAAAAAAACCGATTGCCTAAATTTTCAAAAAGGTTTATAATATAGGTGAATATATAATTATTTCCATACACCCTTCCCTAAATCAGTGGTTGGTTGATCTGAAAAATAATGGTATATGTTCTTTAAATCCATTGATGAAGGGAGGATGTCCAATATGGCATACCAAGACAAGACAATAGTTTGCAATGATTGTGCAGTAGATTTTACTTTTACAGCTGGAGAACAAGAGTTTTACGCAGAAAAAGGGTTTGATAACGAACCTAAGAAATGCAAGGAATGTCGTCAAAAAGCTAAGAAAAATTTCTCAAAACCAAGCAACAGTAGCAGTCGTCCAGCTAGACCGCCTTTTAATAGAAATTCAAGATAATAAAATAAGCCCACGTTGTGGGTTTATTTTATTATGTGGGTTTATTTTATTATGAAGATTAAATTTCTTTAGTATTTTGATTTTTGTCACGGAGTTATTCTATATTTAACCTTATAATATAATCAAAAGAAGAAATAAGGGAGGAAAAACAAATGGCAAAAAGACAAATTGTATTTATAGATGAGGAAAAGTGCAATGGATGTGGAGAATGTGTCCCATCTTGTGCTGAAGGTGCCATACAAATTATTAACGGTAAAGCTAAACTGAGGGCAGACAATCTTTGTGATGGCTTAGGTGCTTGTTTAGGAAACTGTCCTTTAGATGCAATTACTATCATTGAGAGAGAAGCAGATAGCTTTGATGAAGAAGCAGTCGAAATACATCTAAATGAACAGAAAAAGTCTAAAGAAGTAAAGAATTTGCCAATGCATAACGGTCATAGCGGAGGATGCCCCGGAAGCCATGCAAGGACAATTAATACAGCTTCAAAATCCAATAGCGTGGCAGTGGTCGGTAATGGTGATATTGAAATAAATATTAAATCACAACTTACCCAATGGCCGGTACAATTAAAACTTGTTTCACCCACAGCTCCATACCTGAAAGGAGCAGATCTTTTGGTTACGGCTGACTGCGTTCCGTTTGCATATCCAAATTACCATCTGGAACTTCTAAAAGGCAAAAAGGTAGTAATAGGCTGCCCAAAGCTTGACGATGTGGACGACTATACTGAAAAATTAAAACAAATGATTAAGCTTAATCATTTTAAAAGCATTACAGTAGCCTATATGGAAGTACCCTGCTGCAACGGTATAGTAAGAGTTGTCGAAAAGGCAATTGCAGATTCAGGAATCTCCATTCCTTTGCATAAAATAAGAATAGGAATAGAGGGAGAAGCTGTAAAGGCGTAAACGGCATATTAGTAGAGTCAAAGAAATACAAACATTAAATAAGGGCTTTGCCCGTCATTCAATTTAGTTATAAATGAGCTTGAACAAATTTCCCTATGTCATAGTATATGGCATGGGGATTATTGCAGTATTGAAATCTATGTTTGAGACTGTCGTAGAGCATTATTTTCTTTTGATTGCTTGAAACCTGAGTATAGATATAATGGGCGCTCCTTTGGTGGGCTACTGGATCTCTCTTTCCATGGACAACCAATAAAGGAACATTGATTTTTTTTAATAAAGGCTTCGTTGTCCAAAGAATTTTTCTGAAATTTATATTCGATTTCATAGGAGTAAAACAGGCGTAAGCATATTCTATTATCCTTTTGAAATTTCTGCTTTCTATATTGTCCCTAATATCTAAATATAGATTTATGGTATCAAAGCAGTAAATTGGAGTGCTCATAGTAACAAGACATTTTATACTATACTTATTGGCAAGGTTTATGGCTAGAAGACCTCCCATCGAGAACCCTAAAACAGCTATTTCATCACAGCTTTCTGAAAGCTTGAAGTAACTGTTTTCTACAGATTCGAACCAATCTGCACAAGTGGATTTGCGTAGTTCCTTTCTGTTTCCGCCATGACCGTGAAGGGTAGGGCAAAGAACCTCATAGCCCAGAGAATGAATATGTTTAGCTAAAGCCTCAACTTCAAAGGGTGCACCTGTATAACCGTGAATAAGCAAGCAACCTTTCACAAAAACCACCTCTATTTCTATAGTATAGTGTAAAATTACATAATTCAAGCGAATAATACAACGATATCATGTTCTGCATTTGATGTATCAATTTCATCTATTAGGTAGTATTAACAAATAGATGAAATTGTTATATAATTTACACAAATCAATAAGAATAGTATGTCTAAAAAAATTCAAAAATACTATTTAAATAGAATGAGGAATAGGAGAAATGTTGGAAATGGATTTTCCTACAAGGGAATACTTTATTAATCGTGAATTAAGCTGGTTGGAATTTAATCATAGAGTGCTAGAAGAGGCAAGGGATAGAAATAACCC
Organism: Alkaliphilus sp.; assembly: GCA_018335765.1. Taxonomy (GTDB): domain Bacteria; phylum Bacillota; class Clostridia; order Peptostreptococcales; family Thermotaleaceae; genus JAGXRU01. The sequence continues at coordinate 676 of JAGXRU010000043.1, read as the reverse complement.
ACTATTTGAGCGTCTGAAATTTTTATCCATTACAAGCTCCAATCTAGATGAATTCTTTATGGTCAGAGGAGCTTCCCTAAAGGATCAAGTAGATGCAGGCTTTAATAAGATGGATCCTGCCGGATTAACTCCAAAACAGCAGTTAAAAAAAATATCTATAAGAACGCACAAAATGGTGGATGAGCAATATGCTTCCTTTAACAAGGCTATTATGTCAGGGCTAAAAAGCAAGGGAATAAATATTGTAAACAGATTTGAAATAGAGCCTGTTCATCATGATTTCTTAAAAAAATATTATATTGATGAAATATACCCACTATTAATTCCTCGGGTAATGGACTTTAGCAGACCCTTTCCCCTCATATTAAACAAGAGCCTAAATATAGCTATTTTATTAAGGGGAGAGGAGAAGGAAACCATTTTTGCCACGGTACAAATGCCTCCTCTACTACCACGATTAGTAGAGGTACCTTCTAAAATACAAGGAAAAAAAATTTTTATTTTGTTGGAAGAGATTATCACAATGAATTTGAATACATTGTTTGATGGGACAGAAATTATTTGCTCCTATCCCTACAGAATAACAAGAAATGCTGATTTGGGTCTGGAAGAAGACGAAGCTGAAGACTTGCTCATGGAAATTGAAAAATCTTTAAAGAAGAGAAAATGGGGAGCT
>JAGXRU010000042.1 GCA_018335765.1 Alkaliphilus sp. | reverse complement strand
ATTACCGAGGGTCTGTGACCCTACCGAGGGTCTGTGATTACCGAGGGTCTGTGATTACCGAGGGTCTATGATTACCGAAGGTCTGTGATTACCGAGGGTCTGTGATTACCAAAGGGAAGGCAGTTGATTTTGCTTTAATTGTCTTGTTGATCACCTGTGGCATAATAATTGCATAAATAGTTGTAGGTTGGGAATTATTTTTCTACAAGAAAAGAATGGGAGGAATTTGAAAATGAAAAAAGGATGTCCATATGGAACACATAGAGTATTAGAACCGGAAGGAGCGTTACCACAGCCCGCAAAAAAAATAGATAACACCATGGAGCTTTATGACAATGAAATACTAATAGATGTACAGACTCTAAATATTGATTCTGCCAGCTTTACACAGATAAAACAGCAGGCGGAGGGAGATCTGGAAAAAATCAAGGAAATTATGTTAGGCATCGTGGCGGAAAGAGGAAAACATCAGAATCCAGTAACAGGCTCAGGAGGTATGTTATTAGGTACAGTGGAGAAAATCGGCTCTGCTCTGGAAGGCAAAATTGAGCTAAAAGTTGGAGACAAAATCGCCACCTTGGTATCGTTGTCCCTGACACCTCTAAGAATTGATGAAATACTGGAGATCAGAAAAAATATTGATCAAGTGGATATACGGGGTAAGGCAATACTCTTTGAAAGTGGAATATTTGCTGTAATACCAAAGGATATGCCCGAAAATTTGGTATTATCTGCCTTGGATGTAGCTGGAGCTCCTGCCCAGACTGCAAAGCTTGTAAGACCCGGCGATACGGTTTTAGTAATAGGGGGAGCTGGAAAATCAGGAATGTTATGCTGTTATGAGGCAAAAAGAAGAGCTGGTGTAACAGGCAAGGTGATTTGTTTAAGCCATAGTGAAAAAAGTTTGGACAAAGCAAGAAGGGTCAATGTGGCTGATGAATATCTTGTGGCTGATGCCACTAATTCTGTGGAGGTAATGGAGAAGATTTCTGCGTTGACCAAGGGACAAATGGTTGATCTGACAATTAACAACGTGAACATACCCAACACAGAAATGTCTAGTATATTGGCAACCAAAAAGGACGGTATCATATACTTTTTCAGTATGGCAACCAGCTTTACCAAGGCTGCTCTGGGAGCAGAGGGTGTTGGATCTGATGTCACTATGATTATTGGCAACGGCTATACAAAAGGCCACGCCGAAATAACTCTTCAGATATTGAGAGAAAATGAAGAGCTGAGAAAGCTGTACGAAGAACTTTATGCTTAGAAAGCTTGAAAAATCGTTTGTAGAACTTAAAATAGGAGAGTGAGAAGCATGAGACATCTTAGAGAAATAGAACTTTGGAAGAATGTTACTGATGAACAGTGGAATGATTGGCACTGGCAGCTTCAACACAGAATTGACAAAATTGAGGATTTGAAGAAGGTCATAAACCTTACATTGGAAGAAGAGGAGGGTATAAAGAAGTCTTTAGAGATTTTAAGAATGGGAATTACTCCCTACTATGCCTCGTTGATGGATCCCGAGGATCCGAACTGTCCAGTTAGAAAGCAGGCGGTTCCAACCTTGTATGAAACTTATAAGGGCGATGCAGATATGGATGACCCCCTTCATGAGGATACAGATTCACCTGTAGCAGGTCTTACACACCGCTATCCCGACAGAGTGCTTTTGTTGATTACGGATATGTGTTCTATGTATTGCCGTCATTGCACCAGAAGGCGATTTGCAGGACAACAGGATGACGTTTTGCCTATGGATAGGATAGATGCAGCCATAGAATACATCAGTAGAACTCCGGTGATAAGGGATGTGTTGTTATCGGGAGGAGATTGCCTTCTTGTCAATGATGATAGATTAGAGTATATTATTAAAAAACTTCGTGAAATTCCCCATGTGGAAATAGTCAGACTGGGTTCTAGAACTCCGGTGGTGCTTCCCCAAAGAATTACACCAGAGCTTGTAAATATGTTGAAGAAATACCATCCGATCTGGCTTAATACACATTTTAACCACTCAAAGGAAATTACGCCAGAAGCTGGAAAAGCCTTGGCATTAATGGCGGATGCGGGGATTCCGCTTGGAAATCAGTCTGTATTATTAAGAGGTGTGAACGATTGCGTTCATGTAATGAGAGATCTGCTCCATGGGCTTGTTAAAAACAGAGTCAGACCATACTATATATACCAATGCGACCTTTCGGTGGGTATAGAACATTTTAGAACCCCGGTTTCCAAGGGTATAGAAATCATTGAGGGTCTTAGGGGTCATACTTCAGGGTATTCCATACCAACCTTTGTAGTAGATGCACCCGGAGGTGGAGGGAAAATACCTGTTATGCCTCAATATATGATCTCGCAATCACCTGACAAGGTTGTTCTGAGAAACTTTGAGGGTGTTATTACTACCTATTCTGAACCGACTTCGTATAAGCAAGAATGCAGCTGTCCGGTATGCAAGAAGGAAAAAGAACACAAATTGATTGGTGTTGCAGGGCTTCTCCAAGGAAATCAAATTAATCTAAATCCTACAGACTTAGAAAGAGTTAAAAGAGCACACCACGAATAATAGCGGAGAATTCATTCTCTGTATTATTTGGCACCAAATGTGTTCGGAGGTAAAATTATGATGCTGATGGACCTGATACAAAATAAATACAGAATAATCTCTGTTGTGGGTATGGCAAAAAATGCAGGCAAGACCACAACCCTCAATCAATTGATAGATGAAGCTATGGATAGAAGTATGACCTTGGGTATTACTTCCACTGGAAGAGACGGAGAAAAGAAAGATGTGGTTACCAACACAGAAAAACCATTGATTTATGTTGAGAAGGGAACCTTGATTGCAACTACGGAAGAAACCTTTATGTATGCGGACGCAACTCTGGAATTGCTGGAGATAACCACTTATCATACTGCCTTGGGAAGAATTATTATAGCTAGAGCAGTAGCTTCCGGAAATGTTCAGGTAGCCGGACCTAGTACCAGCAACGAAATAAAGGCAATATCAGAAAAAATGCTGGAATACGGAGCCCAACTGGTGATTGTGGATGGGGCGATAGATCGTATCGCCGCGGCCTCTCCAGCCATCACGGAAGCCACTATTTTAGCTACGGGAGCAGTGTTAAGCCGAGATATGGATCAGGTAATAGAAAGATCCCTCCACCAAATAAAGCTTTTCTCACTGCAAGCTCTGGAAAATGGAGATCTAAAGCAACGCATTTCTAAAATCATGGATGAAAAGGGATTTTGTACCATTGATAAAAATGATGAAATTTATAGAATTATGTTGCAGACAGCACTAAACGGAGGAACTGACATAGCTGATGCTATTACTGAGGACACGAGGTATGTGGCGTTAGGCGGAGCCTTGGTTACAGGAACCCTAAAGCAAATCATGGAGCATACAGATCAATACAAAAATGTTGTATTTGTGGTGAAGGATGCCACAAGAATTTTCATTCAATCCAAGGATTGGCAGTATTTCATGAAATCGGGATTTCGCATAGAAGTGATTGATAAAATCCATCCATTGGCGGTGACGGTAAACCCCTATGCACCACAGGGATATTACTTTAACCCCAAGGAATTTCAGGAAAAACTAAAAAAAATGTTATATCCTATTCCAGTATTTGATGTGATGAGAGGTGACGGATAAGGATGTTCATGACGGAAAGGGTTTTTGAAAATCTGGAAATGAAATATATCTTTTCTAGAATTGCAGTGTATACACCCTATGGAGAGACTTTTAAAAAAAGAATGTGCCCTTATCTAATAAAGGACAGAGTTGAACTAGAGGCGGAGCTAAAACGCATAGGTATTGTGATTCATTACATTGAGAAGTATAGATATACCTTTGTGGAGATGAGAAGTGTTTTTAAAACCGTAAAGGACCTTAGGGGATCATTTCAGCGTATTAGAGAAAATCAAACCCTAAGTACGGTGGAACTCTTTGAAATAAAGGGTTTTGTAAACATGCTGAACAATCTTGACAGCTTGTTGAATACGTTGAAATGGGAGTTGGCTGATAAACTGAAGGTAATACCTATTCCTGCCATAAGGAAGCTTTTAGATCCTCAAAATAATGGTATCAGCACCTTTTATATCTATGATGAATACTCTAAGCAATTGAGAGAAA
>JAGXRU010000041.1 GCA_018335765.1 Alkaliphilus sp. | reverse complement strand
CCATGCTCGTACTTCCTGAGGGCCGGCTGTTAGAAAACTAATCAAGCCAAGGATTTTATAACCGGCTTGAATTAGCTGATCTAAGCCTGATTGAGCTAAACCTAATTCGTTGAGGAAGCCGATTTTTTCTTCTTCATCTAACTCTGCTATCTCTGATTCTATCTTCGCACACACCACAACGAGTTCTGCATTTTCTGCGTCGGAATGTTCTCTTACTAGCTGAACCAGTCTGTTATTCCCATTGTTTTGCAGCAAATCTTCCTCTGAAACATTAGCTACGTAGATAATAGGTTTATAGGATAAAAGGTCAAAACATTTAATGATTTCTTGTTCTTCACTTGACAAAGTCAAGGCTCTTATGGATTTGCCATCTTCTAGAGTTGATTTAATCAGATTTAATAAATCTAGTTCGACCTGAAATGATTTATCTGATTTAGCCATTTTTTGAGATTTTTGAATTCTTCTATCAATAACTTCCAGATCTGAGAAAATAAGTTCTAAATTAATTGTTTCAATATCTCGAAGTGGATTAATACTGCCTTCAACATGTATGACATTAGAGTCCTCAAAACATCTTACTACATGAACAATAGCAGCTACCTCACGAATATGAGATAAAAATTTATTTCCTAAGCCCTCTCCTTTACTGGCGCCTTTTACCAGACCTGCAATATCGTAAAATTCTATGGCAGTGGGAACAAGCTTTTTGGAGTCATACATTTTTTCTAAAATTTCTAGTCTTTTATCTGGCACTGCAACTACACCTATATTTGGCTCTATCGTACAAAAAGGATAATTTGCAGATTCTGCCCCAGCCTTTGTAATCGCGTTAAACAATGTGCTTTTACCCACATTTGGTAATCCAACTATACCTAATTTCATTCATTATCTTCCTCTCAAACAAAATGTGCATTCACATACATATAGAATTATAGCCTATTCATATATTTAGTTCAACATCAACATTATTACGCTCTGTTCTATTTTAATAAAAACAAAATAAGATTAATAGGGGAGATGATAATGGTGAAGTCGAAATTTAAATTAGGTGGGTTGGTTTCATCTATTATACTTGGTATACTAATAATAATTTGTATTGTTTCAACTGGAATTATGGAAAGAATATCAATTATTTCTGCAACACTACTGATATGTTATTTTATAAGAAATTTTAATAAATACACTATTAAGGGTTTGATTTCACTATTTTTGGGATTCGTATTAGGAACCCAGATAGCTTGTTATTCTCTAACATTAGTAAACACTGATAAACAGAAAAGTTATGATATAACCCCATCTTCTGAAATAGCAGTGCTTTTGATTTATCCTGGAGAGCCTGAGAGTTATAATTTGAGCAATGCAGTTGAAATTATTAAGAAACGAATTCCTGTAATCGAGGCTTTTTCTTTTCCTTTTTATCTGTTAAATAATAAAATAGCTTATGAAAAGATTGGATTTAGTAGATATAATGAGATTAGCAAGAAGATTGGAGAACAATTATCTCTAAATTTAGATGAAGGATATGATGTTTATGTGGCATATTATTATACTCAACCAAATTACAAATACTTCTTAAAAGAAGTATTTGAGAATAATAGCTATAAAAAAATAATAGTTGCACCGGTTTATCTATCTGAGAGCAAAGAATATCTTGAAATAATCAGCGATTTAGAAATGCAAAATGCCAGCAGAAGAGACATTCAGATAAAATATGTAGCCCCTCTATGGGAGAGTGAGAAGATCACAAAGGGAATTCTTCTTCAAATTAATAAAATGAACGCAAAACAAAATAAAACAGATTTGGGGATAATCTTAACTGATCTTAGAATAGATAATAATACAAAACAGCAAAATGATTTAAATGCCAGAAATCAAGAACGGGTTTTTATGGAGCGAATTGCATTGTTGTTAATTGAAGCTGGTTATGAAGAAAGGAAAATAAAACTAGTAGATTTTCATGATAAGGAAAAAGCTTTAGAAGAATCAATTGCAGAATTACAACAATATGGTGTTTCGGATATATATATTATAGGTATAAACGATATATGGTGTCTAATTAATGAAAGTTACAAAGTTAATAAAATAATAAACAAAATGAGAGAAAGATATGATTTGAGGTTATCTTATGTGGAGGGCTGGGGAATAGATAAATGGGTTGTTGAAGAATTAGAATTCAGAATTCGATTCTTGAATGTTCAAGGTTGGAATGATTAAATTTTTCAAATAATGCAAAGATTAAATATGTGGATATTAGGTCATATACAGTTTCAATTCCACTTGTATTAAATTATACTATTATACACATGAAAAAATTGGAGGGATCAGATTGTTGGATAGAATTTTGCCTATCAATATAGGCAATGGGGTGACATTGCATCTAATTAATACTAAAAAATTCAAGACAAGCTTGGTGAGTGTTTATTTGCAAAGACCTTTAACACAGGAAGAGGTAACGAAGAATGCTTTGATTTCAATGATATTGCCAAGAGGCACAAAAAGGCTGGAAACATCGAAGGATATTGCCAAATACTTGGAAAATTTATACGGAACTTCTATTGGCTCTAATGTATCCAAAAAAGGTGAAAGAAATATAATTAATTTTAGAATGCAGGTGATTAACGAAATATATATTGATGAAAAACATATTTTGGAAAAAGGAATTAGAACACTTAATGAATTTATTAATGATCCTCTAATTGAACAAGGACACTTCAAAACTGAATATCTAAATCAAGAAAGAGCAAATTTAACTGAAAAAATTGAAGGAAGAAAAAATGATAAAATGAAATATGCTTATGAGAGATGCATAGAGGAAATGTGCAAGAACGAAGCATTCTCGTTATATGAATATGGTAATGTGAAAGATCTGAAAGAAATATCTGATATTACTTTGTTTATGCATTATGAAAATTTATTAAAATCATCACCGGTTGATATTTGCGTTGTTGGTGATATTAGCAATATAGATATACAAAAAATGATTGATAGAAATATGAAATTCAAAATAAATAAGCCGATTGCAGTGGAACGAGAAAAATTGTTTAATAAATCTGAAAAAGTTAAAAATGTTGCGGAAGAAATGGATATTAGTCAAGGTAAACTGGTCATTGGATATAGGACAAATATACCTTTTGAGAGTGAATTGTACGAACCCTTAATTGTTTATTCAAATATTTTAGGAGGAGGACCTAACTCAAAACTCTTTAAAAACCTAAGAGAGAAGGAGAGCTTGTGTTATTATATTTTTTCAAGAATTGAAAAATTCAAGTCCTTAATGCTCATAAGTTCAGGTATTGAATTTGATAATTTTGATAAGACTGTTGATCTTGTAGGAATGCAAATTAAAGATATGAATAATGGAAATATTTCATCCGAGGAAATTGAAAGTGCAAAGAATGCCATAATAACAGCGATTCGCTCGATGACTGATAGCCCGGGAATGTTGGCAGACTTTTACTATACACAGATAATCAGCAATAATCAGGATAATATGGAAGAGATTATTAATAAAATAAGAAAGGTAAATAAAGAAACTATTGTGGAGGCTGGAAAAAATATCAAGATAGATACTATTTACTTCCTCAGAGACAAAAAGGAGGATAATTAAATGTCAATGACCAATGAAATTTATAGTCAGCTTCTTAAAGAGAAAATGTATTTCGATCAATTAGATAATGGATTGAAGGTCTATACAATGCCTATGGAGGGTTATACTAAACAGTATGCAATATTTGCAACAAATTACGGATCAATTGATAGCAAGTTTAAAATCATGGGTGAAGAAAAGATTATTGAGGTACCAGATGGGATAGCCCATTTTCTTGAGCATAAGTTGTTTGAAGAACGTGATGGCAGTATATTTGACAAGTTTTCAGAGCTGGGATCAAATGTAAATGCGTATACTAATTTTAATTCTACATGCTATTTATTTACTTCCACTGATAGATTTTTAGAGAACTTAGAGTTGTTAGTAAAATTTGTACAATCCCCTTATTTTACTGATGAAAATGTTGAAAAAGAAAAGGGAATAATCACACAAGAGATAAATATGTATAAGGATAACCCACAGTGGAAAGTGTTTTTTAATGCTTTGAGAGCAATGTATCATAATCATCCTGTGAAAATTGATATTGCAGGTACTGTCGATAGTATAAGTAGAATAACGAAGGAGGATCTATACACCTGCTATGATAATTTCTACTCTCCACACAACATGACTCTTTTTATTGCAGGGGATATAGATCATGCTGAAGCATTAAAGGTGATAAAAATGTCAATGAATGAGAGACCCTCTAATGCAAAAATAATTCAGAGAGTATATCCTGAGGAAACAAATAGCATTGTTCAAGATACTATTGAGGAACATCTTGATGTTTCAATCCCTTTGTTCAATATAGCGTATAAGGATATACTGAATAATTCTACTGAAGACAAACTTTTGAATAGGGATATCTCAACAAAGATACTTTTGGATATGTTATTTGGAAAAAGCTCAGAGTTATATAGCAGCCTTTATGAAGAAGGGTTAATAAATGATACCTTCGAGCATGAGTTCACAGGAGAATTGGGATATGGCTATTCAATGATGGGTGGAGAATCTAAAGATCCACTGCTAATTAGGGATAGAATACACAAACACATTGAATTACTAAAGAAGGTCGGTCTTAGTAAAGAGGATTTTGAACGCATTAAGAGAAAACAGATAGGTGAACATCTTGGTTACTATAATTCAGTTGAGTTTATAGCTACAACTTTTATAGCATATCATTTTAAAGGCATACAATTATTTGATTATATCAAAGCAATTAAGAAAATCCAATTTTCAGATATTGAAAAAAGATTCTTAGAGCATTTTTGCAACAGTCAAAGTATTCTTTCAATTATTAGTCCGAAATGATTTGCTTATGTGTTAGTTTAATACTATAATCTATATTACGGGTGTCAGATAAGTTGGCAACCTGATATTTTAAAAGGAGTGATTGGAATTGAATCCTGTGGCTTTTGAAATTTTTGGATTAGATATAAGATGGTATGGAATATTGATATCCGTGGGTATTTTATTGGGTGCTTTTTTAGCTATGAAAAGGGCAACAAAAGAAGGTGTAAATGATGAGAGTATTACTGATATTATATTAATAGCCATACCTTCAGCAATTATAGGTTCCAGAATTTATTATGTGATATTTAACTGGCAATACTATTCAGAAAACATATCCCATATTATGAATTTTAGAGAAGGTGGTTTAGCTTTTCATGGAGGAGTAATAGCGGGTGCTTTGTCTGGTTATTTATACTGTAGATATAAAAAGCTGAACTTTTGGAAGATGGCTGATATTTGTGCACCTAGCATAGTTTTGGGTCAAGTAATAGGTCGTTGGGGTAATTATATCAACCAAGAAGCATTTGGTCGACCAACAAATCTTCCATGGGGTATCTTGATTGATGGTGTCAAGGTTCATCCAACTTTTTTGTATGAATCTATGGCTAATTTAGTAGTATTTTTTTTCTTGCTATGGTTTGATAGGAAAAAAAGTTATAATGGACAATTATTTTTGCTGTATTCAATTTTTTATTCAATAATTAGATTCTTAAACGAAGGATTAAGAACCGATAGCTTAATGCTAGGTAATTTTAGAGTGGCTCAGTTAATTAGCATAGTGATCATAGTTTTTTCTATAATAATGATGAAATATCTGGAAAAACGCAAATTATATTGAAAATAGCTGAATCTTGCCATAAATAGCAATGCTGATTTTTGTCGAGCAAACAAAGCTTTTATGCAGAAAATTGCAGTAGTTAGAAATATTTACCACAAAAAAAATGGATTTGCAATGAAAATGTCACATTATAGTTATTGACATAACTTCCAATTTATTGTACTATTTAGACACACCACTTTTTACCAATTTAATAATAACCATAAGAATCCATGTTTTATGATTATAAAAGGGAAGATGGGGGTGTTTTTGTGTTGGTTTATGACATTGAGAAGTTAAGGTTGGAATTATGCCATTTGTTGGATTCAAATTGTAGTTATGATGAAATATATAGAATTAGTGTTGAATTAGACAAACTTATTATGGAACTCTATAATAATCAGAAAAATAATCAGAAAAATAATCAGAAAAAAA
>JAGXRU010000040.1 GCA_018335765.1 Alkaliphilus sp. | reverse complement strand
TTTCAGGGGTAGTTACAGGAGTATTGATATTTCAGGTAATAAACTATGGCTTGGCATTTATAGGTGTTAATCCATACCTACAGTTTATTATCAAGGGTTTGATTATTATCATTGCAGTTGCAATTGACACTCGCAAGTATATTAAGAAAAAGTAACTAAATTAAGATGTCCCCCGCCTCTATAGGCAGAGGGGTACATTTAATTTTTTCAGCGGGAGTTAAATCTCCCACTGAAACCGTTGAATGACGGGCAAAGCCCTTATTTAGTTGAGTTTTTAGGGAATAGGGCTGAATTCAAATAACAGATAAACTATTTCCTAATTAGGGAGTGAAGGAGCCATTATGCTGGAGAATTTAATGAATTATTATATAGAAACATTTCAAATCAATGAAGGGCTCCGCACCTTTTTTGCACCAGGTCGTGTGAATTTGATTGGAGAACACACTGATTACAATGGAGGACATGTTTTTCCATGTGCTTTAAGCTTTGGAACTTATGCCCTTGTCCGTAAAAGAGAGGATGAAAGACTGAGGTTCTTCTCAAAGAACTTTGAAGCCTTTGGAGTCGTTGAAGCAGATATTGCGAATTTGGCTTTTGATAATAAACACGATTGGGCAAATTACCCAATGGGAGTGATCAAGACTTTTCGGGACGCGGGATATAAGATTGATAAGGGCTTGGATGTAATGTTTTATGGAAATATTCCAAATGGAGCAGGACTATCCTCAAGTGCATCTATTGAATTAGTGACAAGCATGTTGTTAAAAGCAATGTTTAACCTAGATATTGATATGCTGGAGATGGTGAAGTTAAGCCAAAAATCAGAAAATGACTTCAATGGTGTAAAGTGCGGAATCATGGATCAATTTGCCTGTGGGATGGGAAAAAAAGACCATGCTATTTTATTAGATACTAATACATTAAAATATGAGTATGTCCCAATTAAGCTTGAGAATATTTCGATAGTGATTGCAAATACGAATAAACGGCGGGATTTGGCAACTTCAAAGTACAATGAACGGCGTTTTGAATGTGAAAGTGCCGTTGATGCACTTCAAAAGCAACTAAATATCTCGTTTTTAGGAGATTTATCTGAAGAAATATTTGAAAAATATGCATACCTGATTGAAAATGAGATACAAAGAAAGCGTGCAAGACATGCTGTCTATGAAAACCAGAGAACGATCAGATCTGTTAATGCTCTAATGGCACGAGATATAAAGCTTTTTGGAGAATTGATGAATGCCTCTCATGTATCCTTGCGTGATGATTATGAGGTGACAGGAATAGAACTCGATACTCTCGTGTCGGCAGCCTGGGACAATGGAGCTATAGGTTCTAGAATGACAGGAGCGGGATTTGGTGGCTGTACCGTAAGTTTAGTATATAATGATAGAATCGAAGCCTTTATAGAAAAAGTTGGCAATGAATACGAACAAAAAATTGGATATAAGGCTGACTTCTATGTGGCTTCAATTGATGACGGAGCTAGGGAAATATAGATAGCACAGTATGAGGTAGTTGTTCCCCTCCTCTGACGACTACCTCATGATGTGCATGAAAAGCATGGAGGAGAATGATTATTAAGGCTTAAACTAGGAGGTATTTTATGGCAGTTTTGGTATGTGGCGGAGCAGGATATATTGGTTCACATTGTGTATATGACTTAGTCAATTCAAATGAAGAAGTAATTGTTGTTGACAACCTTCAAACGGGTCATAGGGATGCAATACATTCTAAGGCGAAGTTTTATGAAGGTGATATCAGAGATCAAGAATTTTTAAGCAAAGTATTTGTTGAGAATGAAATAGAGGCTGTTATACATTTTGCAGCAAGCTCCTTGGTAGGAGTAAGTATTCAAGAACCTTTCTTTTACTATAACAATAATGTGTATGGTTCCATGGTGCTATTAGAAACTATGCATCAGCACGGCGTTAAAAATATTGTTTTTTCATCTACTGCTGCAGTTTACGGCGAACCTGAAAATATTCCGATTTTAGAAGCTGATAGAACAGAGCCTACTAACCCCTACGGCGAAACAAAATTAGCGGTAGAAAAGATGATGAAATGGGCAGATAATGCTTATGGGATAAAACATATTATCCTAAGATATTTCAATGTGGCGGGAGCACATGAAAGCGGAAAGATAGGAGAGGAGCATCAACCTGAAACTCATATAATTCCGCTGATTTTGCAAGTGCCCCTTAATAAAAGAGCATATATTACCGTTTTTGGAGATGATTATGAAACTCATGACGGGACTTGTGTCAGGGATTATATTCATGTAACAGATTTGACAGATGCCCATATTCTGGCTCTGAATAAGCTTCGCAGCGGAGGAAGCAGTGCAATTTACAATCTGGGTAATGGAGAAGGCTTTTCGGTAAAGGAAGTTATTGAAGCGACCAGAAGAGTAACGGGTCATTCAATACCGGAGCAACTAGGAAAAAGAAGGGCGGGGGATCCGTCAAAGCTTGTAGCCTCAAGTGAAAAGGCGAAGCTAGAGCTAGGGTGGAAGCCTCGGTTTGACAATGTTGAAGATATTATTACATCAGCATGGAAGTGGCATCAAGGCCATCCTGATGGATTTAAGAAATAAGAGGGTGATTTGTCTGTGAATATATATAAGGAAATAAAGCGTTTGATCAATTATGGAATACAAAAAGGATTAATCCAAGAACAGGATGAAATTTATTCGAGAAATAGGATTTTAGAAATCCTGCATTTGGACGACTATGAAGATGTTTTGATAGACGAGGAAGAACTAGAGGAACCACAGTTCATTTTAGATGAGATTCTTGATTATGCCTACAGTGAAAAAATTCTTGCAGAAAATACGGTTACTTATCGTGACCTTTTGGATGCTAAGCTCATGGATTGCCTTATGGCACGACCGAGCGAGATCATTAAAAGCTTTTGGTCGGAATATCGGATTTCCCCTTCTCTGGCAACAGACAACTATTATAAGCTGTCTACTGCATCGAACTATATTAAAACTCAAAGAACCAATAAAAACCTTAGTTGGAAAAACAATACGGATTTTGGAGAGTTAGAGATCACTATAAATCTCTCTAAACCGGAAAAGGATCCAAAGGCAATAGCTGCCGCAAAGGATATGAAGTCTAGTTCTTATCCGCTATGTTTGTTATGCAAAGAAAATGAAGGCTATGCAGGACGCGTCAATCATCCCGCAAGACAAAACCATAGAATAATCCCTATACAGCTAAACAATGAAGAATGGTTTTTTCAGTTTTCCCCATATGTTTATTATAATGAGCACTCCATTGTTTTAAAAGGCAGTCATGATCCCATGAAGATAACAAAGGCTACCTTTGATCGCCTGTTAGAGTTTGTGGAACAATTTCCCCATTATTTTATTGGCTCCAATGCGGATTTGCCTATTGTGGGAGGTTCTATTCTGTCACATGACCACTTTCAGAGCGGAAACTACACTTTTGCAATGGAAAGGGCACAAATACTAAGGGAAATGGACATTGAAGGCTTTGAGGATGTAGAAGTGGGAATTGTGAAATGGCCGTTATCGGTGATTCGTACCAGAAGCAAGGATCGATATCGCTTAACTCAGCTTGCTGACCTCATCTTGAAGTCGTGGAACAATTACAGCGATGAAAGT
>JAGXRU010000039.1 GCA_018335765.1 Alkaliphilus sp. | reverse complement strand
AATATCTCCACCGCCCTTAACAATAACACAATGATTTGAGAACATCGTATTAAAAGCCTCCTTCTTTATGTATCGTATATAGTATATCATAAGCTCACAGTCCTTCTCACTTCTGATAATTATTTTCCATGAACATATGAAAAGTTCATGCTCTGCTTTTTCAAGCAAATCATGAACCTTACACGAATAAAGAAATTTCAATTAAGTTTGTTGTGCCCAATTGGCAGGATAGGTTACATACATAAACCTCACATAATCAGGACAGCCAAATGTTATCGTAGTATTTCTGGGTATAAACATTATGTCGCCTGCCTTACCTGTTACTTTTTTCCCGCCTACTGTTATTTCCAAGGTTCCTTCGATTATATAATCAATTTCGTCATAGCAAAGTTTCCAATCAAACTCAGTTTCTTTCATTTCCATAATACCGCATCCCATTCTTGGGCTTTCTTCCAAGCTAAATACATCCAGCAAGAAAACCTGATCACCTTTTTTACCTGTGTCAAAAGGATCGCATTTGACTGTGTTTGCTTTCACCAATGCAACACCGCTGACATCAATAGACTTATCAAATTTTTGCAATTCTTTTCCGCTAAGTTGTTCTTGAATCACCCGCCTGACGATTTCCTCAATCAGCTTTGCATTGACCATTTCCACGATCTTCCCCCCTTAGTCCATTGCTTTGTTTTCTGCTTCTGCATTCTTAGGAGTAATCATAACAGCCAAAGCTACCGCTGTAACTCCTCCAACCAGTTTGCCTACAACCATGGGGAAGATCATTTCTTGGTTTACACCTGCAGTAAAGCCCAGATGATCACCAAAGACAAAGGCCGCACTTACAGCAAAGGCTACATTTATTACTTTTCCTCTGTCATCCATATCCTTCATAAGACCAAACATAGGAATATTATTTGCAAGCGTTGCCACCATACCTGCAGCTGCAACATCTCCCATGCCTAACATTCTTCCCATTTTCATAAGAGGTTTGTTGAATACCTTTGTAATAAAGAATACCATTGGAAATGCTCCTATTAGCATAATGGCAATTGCCCCTACAATTTGTACCCCATCCCAAACAGGTGCCATACCTGGAATAATTACAATGCCTGTCAAGGTTTCCACTACAATAGCTGCGGTTCCTATTGTAATGACAACAACAACGCCTTTTCCGAATTTTGTGAATCCGCTGATCATTTTATTAGGTATTTTCCATAAGCCTAATGCTATTAGCATAGATACAATAATTATAGGAATAAGATTTCTGATAATCATTCCAAACTCAAACCCTGCTACTAAACCGCCTACCAGTGACCCGATCGGAATAGTAATTATTCCTGCCAAAACTCCTTTTGCCAAAAACTTATGGTCTTTCTTATCAATAATTCCTAGTGCCACCGGGATAGTGAATACGATTGTAGGTCCCATCATTGCTCCTACAATTAGCCCTGCAAATAAACCCGCTTCTTCAGTAAGGGCTAATTCCATAGCCAATGGATATCCACCCATGTCATTTGCCAGTAAAGTAGTTGCAAACATTGCTGGATCTGCTCCCATAGCTGTATAAATTGGTACTATGATAGGTTCTAACACATTTGCCAGCACTGGTGCCAAGGATACTACCCCTATCATGGCGATAGCAAGTGAACCCATTGCCATGAAGCCTTCATCAAACTTCTCTCCCAGCCCATACTTGTTTCCAAGTATTTTATCTATCGCACCCAAAATCATAAAAATTACCATAATATACACAATAATTACATTAATACTCATAATCTTCCCCCTTTATTTTTTTTTGATAACAAAGTGAATTTTGACTCTTTCTATTTAGTCTTAAATAATATGCTATCCACCTCCGCGTGAGGTCTAGGGATAACATGCACGGAAATTAAATTTCCTACCCTTTCAGCAGCTGCTGCACCTGCATCAGTAGCTGCTTTTACAGCACCCACATCACCTCTCACCATGACGGTTACCAATCCACCTCCTACTAATTCTTTGCCCACTAAGGTTACATTTGCTGCCTTCACCATTGCATCAGCTGCTTCAATAGCACCTACCAATCCTTTAGTCTCAATCATACCCAATGCATTTGTCACTGCCATTTTTCTTCCCCCTTATCTAATTTTATTGGTTAATTACCCTCTTTAATACTTGATCTACTACATTATCCAACTTTTCTTTGTCTGTTATCTTATAATCTTTGCCTAGCAAGCTTTGAATTCTCTCTCGAATGTCCAATGAACTTTCTTTGTTGTCACCATAAATCACCCTGAATTCATTTTCATGGGCAAAATCCCTAGCTCCAGGTGTAATGATAGTCTTGTCGTTTACATATAGCTCTCTTATGCCTTCTCTGTGCATTGTCCGAATTTCTTTTAATGTTATCAATTTCTTTTCCATCTTTTCCATCTTTTCACCCCTTTGCTTAAAGCAGGTTATGAAACAGTTCTTTTCTGGGCGACGGAATTACAGTTTTATACACCAGCATTCCTGATTCTTTGGCATCTCGTATACCCATTTCTACAGCTTCGGTAACGGCACTGACATCGCCTGTTAAGGTGATAAAGGACTTTCCTCCAATACCAAAGCCGAGCCGTATCTCAATCAAACTCACCTCAGCTGTTTTAACCGCTTGGTCTGCCCCTACTATTGCTGCAGCAACACTGAAATACTCCATCACTCCCAAAGCATTTACATTATCGACAGAAGACGTACCATGCAAAGCATTGATAACTTGAGAATGGACATTTGGCAAAATCAAATGATCTACAACAAAAGCCCCGCCCGATTCATTCCCTGTCTCTATTGAGGCTTTTACCGCACCCACATCCCCTGTGATCATAGCAACAAATTTACCTGGACAAATAGTCTTAGAAAATAGTAGTTCCACTGCGGCAGCTTTCACCATAAAGTCTGTGGCTTCAATTCCTTTTGCGATACTATTGAATTCTATAAGCCCTATGGTTTTAATCATTTCCATTCACCCCACTATATTCTCTCTCAATGACTACCATGTCCGTTACTCCAGTTATTTTTCCTTCTATACTTGCGTGGATATTAGCCCCCAGCTTTCCATCCGGTATCGCTCCTATCAGTTGACCCTTCTTAACATAATCCCCAACGGCGACCAATGGCTGTGAAGCCACTCCAATATGTTGCTTTAAGGGTATCCTCACCTTTTTTGCCGAAACAATCGCCAAATCATCTATTTTTTGATTGGCATATCGAACTAAATCCAGTCGTGGAATCAATCTGTTTGTCGGAATACTACGGTATTCTCTAAGTTCTTCGGCTTTTAACTGTTTGCCATTATACTCAAATACTATACCCTTTTCCCTTAGCTTTTCTTTCAAATAGCCATTTACCAGACGAGGAGATAGTCCCATAGGACATGCGTATAGCTCGCAAACACCGCAGTCGCAACAAATAAGTGCTTCTTTTAAAACTGTCATATCTTGCCCATGCACTGCAATGGCTCCCATAATTTTGTGAGGACGCAGGGGATGACCTATCAAAAACCTAGGGCACATGTCTGTGCAGTATCTGCATTGTATGCAAGCTGATTTTGTTTGATTGATGATATGTGTTATTGGTGTGCGTCCACGATTGACGATATAATGATCTTTCGGCACTAATATAATAGCACCGTCAGTTTTAGTAATCACTATTTCTTCCGCTTCTTCCATGTCAATCAATTTCCCCATCATAGGACCACCCATGATGATGCAATATTCTTTCATAGTTGCCCCACCAGCCTCCTCGATACACACAGATACAGATGTACCCAGTGGCACAAGCAGAAGTTTTGGATTTCGAACCTCTCCCAAA
>JAGXRU010000038.1 GCA_018335765.1 Alkaliphilus sp. | reverse complement strand
CGATAAATAGTGATGTCAATGGCAACAGACCTGCATTTACTATTCCTTCAACTCCAGTCTTTAGGACTTCGTTTAATCCTTGTGCCACCGGTCCTATTGCCAGGTATGCCAATAGTGTTACCAGTGTACCTATTATTCCTGCTGAGAAGTTGTTTACTAGCATTTCAAAGCCTGCCGGTATTTTCCCTTCTATTGCCCCATCAAATTTCTTGATTACATAACCGCCAAAGGGTCCCATAATCATTGCTCCTATGAACATTGGTACATCAGATCCAACCACAACTCCCATGGTTGCCACTGCACCAAGTACTCCTCCTCTGACTCCGTTTACCATTTTTCCGCCTGTGTAGCCTATCAACAGCGGTAATAAATATATTATCATAGGACCTACCAGTGCCGCTAAGTTTTCATTCGGTGTCCACCCTGTCGGAATAAATAACGCTGTTATCAATCCCCATGCTATGAATGCTCCTATGTTTGGCATTACCATCCCACTTAAGAATCTCCCAAATCTTTGTATCTTCTCTTGTATATTATTTTGAGGCTTATTAGATGCGGCAAAACTTTGATTTGACATTAATACATCCCCCTTATTTAATCATGACATAATTAAATAGCGACATCTCTGCAGAAATGTTTTTAAATATTCTTGATATTATTATATACGATGAATACATAGCATTCAAACGAAAGATATGACTTTCCGTCCATAAGTAATAGTGACATGATTAAATAGAGGTGATTTGTTTGTCCCTAATCTGACTATTTTACAAACAGATTCAAATTTTATAAAATAATAGTTATTATACCGCAAAATGAAGTATAATTATTTTAGTTTGTAAATCAAAATAATTGATACATCGGAGGCAGGTATGAGTTTATTTGAAAAGAATGATGATAGAAAAGCGATTTTAGCATATTTATGCGTCTGTATCTTCTGGGGCTCTACTTATCTGGCGATACGCATAGGCGTTAGTGAATTCCCACCTGCCTTATTTGCCGGTATTAGATTTTTACTGGCAGGATCTCTAATAATTGGTTATGCAAAACTCAAAGGTTTAGAATTTCCTAGAAGTGTAGTTGACCTTAAAAAAATTTCTTTTGTGGGTTTATTGCTTTTAGCCGGAGGTAATGGTTTGCTTGTTTGGGTTTCGCAGTGGGTACATTCAGGAACTGCCTCTCTGTTTGTTGCTACCATGCCACTGTATATGGCAATTCTAGAGATGTTACTTCCAAATAGCAAGAGATTGAGTTTGAAGGGTTGGACAGGACTTTTAATTGGCTTTTCAGGAGTTATATTGCTTGTGTTTGCAAACTCCGGAACAGAGGCAATTAATTTAAAGGGAATCATTTTATTATTATGCGGACCCTTATTATGGGCTGTGGGCTCTATTTATTCTAAAAGTTTTAAGGCTTCAGGCTCTTTGTTAGCAAATATAGGGATTCAGATGTTGGCAGGAGGTCTTTTATTAACCCTTATAGGCCTTAGCCTAGGAGAAGCCCAAGGACTAAGCTTAACAATTAAAGGTATAGGGACTTTGATCTACTTAACTTTATTTGGTTCGATCGTAGGCTATAGTTGCTATATTTACATACTACAAAAATGGCCTGCAGCAAAAGCAGGAACATATGCATATATTAATCCTCCAGTGGCAGTACTCTTAGGAACGTTAGTACTTAATGAGCCCTTTACAATTCAAATCATTTTGTCAAGCTTCATAATTTTAACAGGAGTTTTTCTCGTTCAAACATCAAAGTTTATAGAACAGTCTCCTAGTAAAGAAAGTTAAAGCAACCCTTTCGAAGCTAAAAAAACACTTAAACCAGACCATAGGAGATGTAATTCAATGCTAAAACATAAATTGTTCAATGAATTTGATATAAAGATAAATGAACAACAGCAAAAAGCTATAAATCATATAGAAGGGCCCGCACTTACACTGGCTTGTCCCGGCAGTGGCAAAACCACAACCCTGCTGTTTAGAACCTTTCACCTTTTGTCTAATGCAGGGATTAAGCCACAAAATATCCTTTCCATGACCTTTTCCCGTGCTGCAGCACATGAGATGGAACATAGATTTGAGAAGTTATTTGGCAGCTTTATTGATGAAAAAGTGAAATTCTCTACAATTCACTCTTTCGGATATAATGTCTTGCGAAATTATTATGCGCAAATCTGTAACCATGATTTTACGATTCTTAATGAAAAAAAATCAAAACTATTGAAAGACCTCTACCGAGAAATAAATCATGCTATCATAAGCGATGATAAGCTTGAGGAGCTTGAAGGAGCTATTGGTTATTTTAAAAATGCCATGATCCGCCCAGAGGAATTCGAACAATATCCTATAGATATCCCTTCGTTTAAAGAGATTTTTATTCAATATGGTAAATTCAAGAGAGAAAATCATTTGATAGATTATGATGATATGCTAACAATCACACTCTGGATTTTTCAGCGTTATGAAAAAATTTTAGAGAGGTATAGAAGCAGATATCACTTTATTCAAGTGGATGAAGCTCAAGATACAAGCAAGGTACAGCATGAAATCATCAAGCTCTTGGCTAAGCCTCATGACAATCTCTTTATGGTGGCAGATGACGACCAGTCTATTTACAGTTGGAGAGGGACAGACGTTCAATTTCTGCTGAATTTCCAAAAGGAATTTATAGAGGGCAAAATCTATTACATGGAGAAAAATTTTCGCAGCACTCAGGATATCGTAGAATCAAGCATTAAGTGTATTCAGCATAATAAAGAAAGATTTAACAAAAATATGTATACAGATAAACCTTCAATTAGAAAAGTTAATGTAATCACTGCAAAAGATTATGGCGATCAGATTTCCTATGTTGTGAATCAATTAAAAAAAATAGAAGACCTTGACGACTCAGCAATACTTTTTAGAAAAAACATCTGTGCTGTTCCATTAATTGACATGCTAGAAAGAAATAATATCAAGTTTTATATAAGAGATCATAAAAACGGCTTCTTTACTCATTTTGCGATCAACGATATGATGAATTTCTTAAAGGTGGCTATTGACCAAGATGATAAAGATGCTTTTATTAAGATTTGCTACAAAACGAATTCCTATATCTCAAAGCCAATAGTAGAGTATTTTTCAAATACTCCTACAAAAAACATTTTTGATGCTCTGCTTAGTTATACTGACTTAACTTCCATTCAACGCACTAAGATTAATGAACTAAAGAGTCATTTTAAGATACTTAAGACAAAATCACCTAAAGCAGCCCTCACCTATACACTTGCAACCATGGGATATAAAGAATCACTGGAGAGCTATTGTAAAATGTTTGGTTACTCCTTAGAGAATGTATACAACATAATAAGTACTTTATCCTCAATAGCAGAAAACACGGCGACAATCAATGAATTTTTAACTCGACTGAAGAAATTAGAAGAACTCATAAAGCATTCCACAAAAAACAGAGGAAACAATGCTTTAACCTTGTCTACTCTTCACAGCTCGAAAGGATTGGAGTTTAGGTATGTCTTTATAATAGACCTATTAAACGAAGAATTTCCCTCTAAGAAAGCTATAGATCTTTCAAATATATCGAACTTTTCTGAATTGGAAGAAGAGCGTAGATTGTTTTATGTAGGGATGACAAGATCAAAAGAATATCTTGATTTAATTACAGTAAACGGTCGTCAGTCACAGTTTTTAAATGAGATAAGTGATGTAAAAGAAGTAGAAACACCGTTTAAGATTAACAGCACTGTGCTGCACACAGTATTCGGAAAAGGAACTATTTGTGCAATAGCTGACTCTACTGTGACAATTCGTTTTGAGAAGCATGGCGTAAGAGTGCTGGATAAAACCATCATAATAAAGAATGATCTCCTAAAGAATTCGGTCTGATTTTTATGGGTTAACCAAAAATCCAATTTAACTATTAATCGAGTTTTAGCTCTACAAACAAATTTTCTATGGGAGTTTTTGATTCTGGATCAAACAATGCTATTCTTTTTTCAAGAATTTTGATTTTATCTGTCGACAGTTCTTTAACTATTTTACCTTCTACCACTTCCAATCCTTCTTTTGCAGTTGAGGGCAAAAGTATTAGCATTTGCATGGTTTTTATAAGATACACCATATCAATTTTGCGTAATATTGATTTTATTTTAACAATACAATTATTCAAATGTTTTTCATCAACTTTGATAATTAAGAAAGCAGTTGTCTGTTTGCTGCGAATAGAGCGATGACACTCCATATCAATTTTTTCTCTAGCAACATCTATACTTATAAATTGATCTTTTAAGCTACTATTTATGGCTATACCTAAAACTTTTGCTACTCTTTGTTCTAAAATATCATCCTTTATCGGTTTGACTAAATAATCAATAGCACCTGCTTTGATGGCTTCATTTACGATTTCTGGTTTACTATAGGCGGTTATAAATATAATGGGGATATTTTTATACTTATTAAAGCTATTTATTTTTTTAGCTAATTCAACACCATTTGCACCAGGCAATCCAATATCTGTAATGACAAGTTTCGTATTGTCTAAATAAACTGAAGGGCACTCAAATATCACCTCGGCGTTATCTAAACCAATTACATTATCAAACCCCATGTTTTCCAATATACTCATGATCTTTGTTCTCATTAGCTTGGAATCTTCAATTACAAGTATTTTATCCACATACATCCCCCCATTTCGACATTTTTTTAACTAAGAAAAGCCTACTATCTTTTATGAATGTAGACTTTTAATTTTTTAAATTTCTTGACACCTATTTGTATTTCGGTATTCTTTATTTGCCTTGAAATCAATTTATCTCAGCGCCTTACTAATATAAGTGCAACTAGAGTTCAGGTGGAGTAAAAACTCCATCTGAACTCTAGTTTTCTTTATCTTCTTATGGATTACAATAGTTGCAGTATTGAGCAGGTGAAACTTTTCCATCCGGATATAATTGTTCTTGAGTATATTTGCACTTATGACACATTCTTAAATATTTAAGAATCATCTCACTAGGCAAACCACACAGCTCGCAAGGAAGCCCTTTTATTTTTTCATTCACTACAAAGCCCGGTGCTCCACAATCAGGACAAAAGCTCAGTAGTTTTGAAATTAAATCTTGAGTTGCTTTTTCAATGTTTTTCATCCTTGTAGGGTTTGCATGAGCCCTCATATCTGTTTCCAAAAAGACTGTCCCTTCACGAGCTTTAGACATGCAAAAATCAAAAACTTCTTTCAGCTTATCAGATTGATCTACGTCTTTGAAAATTATTTTTGAATATTCATTGTCAGGCCTTAAAATCAAATAGTGTTCAGGGAATCCAATTTTTTTAGCGAAACTTACTGCTTCCTCAAAACTGTTTGTTTTCAAGTGACTGAAATTTGTTTCAGCACCCTCATAAACACCGTATATTTCCATATTTTCTTTTTTGTCATACAGAAGAACTATTTCTATATTCCATGCTATCGGCACAAAGGGATGCGGGCTGAAACTTCCCTCACTTGCAATTGCAATATCAGTTTTAAGAAGTTTCATCGCCGTCCTAATCTTCATTCTTGCTGTATCTAGTTGAGATTTTGGTCTTAGTATTTCTCTTGAAAATGTACCTAATTTATCAGTATCAAACCTAGTTTCAACTATTAGTCTGCAACCTGTTTCTTTTTCTAAAATCGGCTTAATCACAATTTCTTTCTTATGCTTTGTCAATAGTGCAATTTCTCTATTCTTAAATATTTGCTTTTCCACCATTGCACCTCTAATATTTTAAAAATGTTCTTAGATACCAATACTTAGAGCATCTTTAGGACAAACTGTAACGCATAGCCCACAGCCTTTACATCTGCTTGCATTAACTTCTACTTTTTTATCTGCCTTGACAAATTCAAATACATTCGGTTCAGGGCAGGCGAATATGCATAGTTTGCATCCAATGCATTTTTCCTTATCTACCTTAGCTGAAACATACATAATTATTTCCCCTCCTGTCCTTTCAATACACTGTTTAAGATATATTCATTAACAGCACCCTCAGCCTCTTCCATTACCTTTATGTTTTTTTCTAGCAATTCTGCTATTTTGCTATATTTGCTCTTTAATACATCATCAAGAGCTGCAGTAGTTCCTGAAGCTACAAACTTACCTCCATCAAATCGTTCTTTTATAGAAGCATTTATAGCTTCATGTGTGACTAGATCAGC
This sequence comes from Alkaliphilus sp., assembly GCA_018335765.1. Classification (GTDB taxonomy): domain Bacteria; phylum Bacillota; class Clostridia; order Peptostreptococcales; family Thermotaleaceae; genus JAGXRU01. The sequence goes on along the minus strand of JAGXRU010000038.1, from coordinate 544 downwards.
AATTCGCATCAAACCACCTAACATAGCCATGTTAGTAGAAAGTTCGGTTCCTCCGACCTCAGTTGCAATTTGTGTAGCCGGAACGTAGAAAACTTTAACATTTAACTGCTCTAATTTATCGCGTTCTTCCTGCCTAAAATCTAAAGGAACTTCTGAATTAATCAGTATTTTTCCGCCATCCTGTATACCATCAAAAAATGGCATAGTATAACATTTACCCATTGTTATTACATGAGGATGAAAAATCATAATAATATTTGGTGATAGAATCTCTCCTCGTTCGTAAATACGCTCGGAAGCTATACGAACATAACTTTCAGCAGGAGCAAGCCTTTTTTCGGCGCCGAAGAAAGGGTTTACTGTACTGTGTTTCCCATCATATGTTGCAGCAGAACCAAGAATATGAGCAGCAGTAACTACACCTTGACCTCCTAAACCGGACATCCTAATAGATATTTTCCTACCCATTATTTATTCCCCCCCTCTACACTCTTTAAAAATTCCTCTGCCTCCGTTGATAAAAATTCAGTAGTAGCATAAGTTT
>JAGXRU010000037.1 GCA_018335765.1 Alkaliphilus sp. | reverse complement strand
AAAATATCATGAAGCTATTTCAAACTCAAGTTTCATTAAATACAATGGAAAAGTATCTCAAGTTATAGGATTAACTATTGAATCCATTGGACCAGCAGTTAAAATCGGAGAAGTTTGCCTTATATATCCACTGAAAGGGATAACACCTATAAAGGCTGAAGTTGTAGGCTTTAAAGGACCAAAGGTACTATTGATGCCTTTAGGGGAAATGGATGGCATTGGTCCAGGTAGCAAAGTAGAAGCCACAGATGAAATGTTTACAGTTCAAGTGGGAGATCAGCTTCTAGGTAGAATTTTAGATGGGTTAGGGAATCCAATTGATGATTTAGGAAAGGTTATGAATACAGAAAAATTTTCTGTTAACAATGCACCCCCTCATCCTCTGAAACGCAAAAATGTGGAACAAATACTTTCTTTAGGAGTAAAGGCTTTAGACGGACTACTGACCTGCGGGATTGGTCAAAGAATGGGTATATTTGCGGGGAGTGGTGTGGGTAAAAGTACACTTTTGGGTATGATTGCAAGAAATACTAATGCAGATATAAATATTATTGCTTTAATTGGAGAGAGAGGAAGAGAAGTAAAGGATTTTTTAGAAAATGATTTGCAGGATGAGGGTTTAAAAAGGTCAGTTTTGATTGTGGCTACCTCTGATCAACCTGCTTTAGTAAGAGTGAAAGCCGCATTGTTAGCCACGGCAATTGCTGAATATTTTCGTGATAAGGGGAAAAGTGTTTTGTTTTTAATGGATTCTTTAACACGATTTTCAATGGCTCAAAGAGAAGTCGGGTTGGCCGTAGGAGAACCACCGGTTACCAAAGGATATACCCCATCCGTATTTGCTGCACTACCCAAACTCCTTGAAAGAACAGGGAATTCGGATGTGGGCTCAATCACCGGATTGTATGCTGTGTTGGTAGATGGAGATGACTTGAATGAACCAATAACGGACACTGTTAGAGGAATATTAGATGGGCACATTGTATTATCAAGAAAAATTGCTAATAAAAATCATTATCCAGCTATTGATGTTTTAGGTAGTATAAGCAGAGTGATGTCTAACCTGATTGATAGTGAACATCAAGAACTTGCGAACAAAATAAAAAATGTACTTGCTGTCTATAGGGAAGCAGAAGATTTGATTAATATAGGTGCATATTTGAAAGGTACTAATAAAGAAATTGATTTTGCTTTAGAAATTATTGAAGGTATAAATGGATTTTTAAAGCAAGATGTCAATGAAAAACATGATTATAGTTCGGCTCTGAAACAAATGAAAGAATTATTTAATTGAGGTGTTTAGAATTGAAAAAATTTCATTTTCAATATGACAATATTTTGGAGTTCAAGAAAAAAAAAGAAAATGCAATGGTTGAAAAATTAAATAATTGTTTATGTGAATTGCAGTTGGCAAGTGATATACTTAATCAGTTCATAGCAAATAAGTCAAACAGCTATGAAAATATGAACCAACTCATGATTCATGGAACGGATGTTTTGAAAGTTAAAGAATATAGTTCCTTTATACTTGGTCTTAATAATAGAATCAATGATCAAAAAAGTTTGATAGAAACATGCAACATAAAAATTGATAAAGTTAGACAGGAATTGCTTCAGGTCTCTAAAGAAGTTAAAATCTTTGAAAAACTTAAGGATAACCATAAAGTGGAATACAAATTCTACGAAAAAAAAGAAGAAGAAAAATTTGTAGACCAATTGGTAACCTATGGTAGTTATCGAGGCAAGTAAGGGGGCAATGATGGCTAAAGAAAAAATAGAATCAAAAGAAAAAAAAAGTTTAGGAACAGGAAAAACCATTATTATTGTTATCAGTGTTTTTACTTTTTTACCGATAACTATTATGAGTATGTTGTACTTTATAAGTGATGACTTTAAATATATTGCCAATGATTATCTAAGTGTAATGCCAGGAACGTTAGGGCAGTATTTCAATAATTATCCAACAAGAGAAGAAAAAGAAACACAGAAAATTGAGGTGGCTGAGCATTTGATTACTCTAGAACCAAATTCTGCCGCAGACAAGCTATTAATAATTCAAAATTCGAGTATGGTTCTCTATGGAGAGATTATAGAATTGATGGATCAGATGAACACCCAACGTACTGAAGAAATTCATGAAAAACTTAGAGAGAGGTCTATTAAAGATAATGTTTTGGTAAGTACGATTAATCAATTTAGAAATGATGAGTTAAACCAGATAAAGCAAAAATCGTCGTATTATGAAAATATCAATGCACATGATGCAGCAACAGAAATTAATACGAATTTATTGGCAGAAATAGTATCATACAGAGAGCTAGCCTCGATAATAGAACAAATGAATGAAGAGAATGCTGTTAGGATTCTTAATAAACTGGATGAAGAAGTATCCGAAAATATAATTTCTAATATTCCAAATAAGGGAAAAAAAGAAATGATTTCTGATATGATTAGAAAAGAAAGGATACGCAGGTCACAACTTATCAGTAAAGCACAAATATATAATTTGGAAAATCCTGACAAATTAGTGCCGAGCTTAGGATCAAATGCTAAGTATAAAAACGACGAACTTTCTTTGATATATAGAAACATGGATATCCTAAATGGAGGAAAAATTCTTTCTAAAGTAGAAGATGAAGAATTTTTACATAGCTTATTTGAACAGTTAAAAAAAGATGAAATGTTTGAAAAAAGTCAAACTTCTTTTACTCAAGAATTAATTTCTGCCACGAACATATTTCGAGAATATGAAGATAGAGTAAATGAATTCATTGACATCTGTACAAAGATGGAAACTCAACAAATAGTTGAATTAATTGGCAATCTATATAATAGTGTTAATGCACCGCAAAGACATGTTATTAATGATAATTTGAGCATCAATATCTCTGATAGAGATTTAGCTATAAGCATAATAGGTAGATTGAATCCTAAGCTCGTAGCAGATGTTTTATCAAATATGGATGCTGTAACAGCTTCAGAGATTTCTAAGAGCCTTGCTTTGCCATAAAGGCAATCAAATTTTAAATATTAATAGAGGGGGGTGAAAAAGATTAACAATTTACTTATTCAAGTTATGGAGCCTAAAAAGCCCGAAGTAAATCATCAAAAATATAATAACAAATCTCAAAGTGATTCTGATTTTGAAAAATTGTTATTGTATAATAAGAAACAAAAAAAAGAGATCCAAAACAATCCAACAGAGAAAGATCGCATTAAGAGAAACGATGAACAAAACAAGCTTGATAAAAACAAACTAGTTTCAGATTCAAAAGAAAATATTGATATTGAAGAAATCAATAACATGATTCAGATGATACAATCAATCTTAAATAATCAATACAATGAAGAGCAAATGAAGTCATTAGATTTAAGCAAACAAGATGTTGAGCTATTTGCTGCTTTGAATAATAAACTTCTAGAATTAACAGAAGGTCAATATTCAATAAAGCCACAAGAACTAAATAATAAAAAGAATCATAAATTGAGTTTGACTTCAACTTCAATACAAGAAATTTTTGATATAAAAACAATTGTCAGCAGTGTCAAAGAGTTCATCCAAAAATTACAAAAATCAAGTAATGTAAATGAAGATTTAAAACTGCACATCGATAATGTCAAAGCAGATCTGCCTGTTGACAGGAAAAAACAAGAAATGAATGCTTTGGTACTAAATGAATCAAATGATAACACAAAGTTACTTGATGATTTAAAACCTGTTTTTCAAGTGCAAAATACAGTTGAGATTAAAGAAAAAGGAAATAAAGAAGAAAAATTAATGCCTGGCTCCGAAAAAGATACTGAAATGATTAAATTTAGTTCTTCAATTGCAAAGGGAGAAGCTGCTCATCATTCTAATGTGTTTTTTAATGAAATAGAATACAGCGACTTTAAACAGGTAGACATTAATGTTCAT
>JAGXRU010000036.1 GCA_018335765.1 Alkaliphilus sp. | reverse complement strand
TAGAGACGGCTTTGTAATGGGCGAGGGTGCAGGTATCCTGTTGCTAGAAGAGTATGAACATGCTATTAAGAGAGGGGCAATGATCTATGGAGAGGTTGTAGGTTATGGTATGAGTGCAGATGCTTATCACATAACAGCTCCAGCTCCAGGTGGTGAGGGCGCGGCTAGGGCCATGAAGAACGCATTAAACGATGCGAACATTACCCCTGACCATATAGATTATATTAATGCACATGGAACATCGACACCATATAATGATAAGTTTGAAAGCATGGCAATAAAAACAGTTTTTGGTGATCATTCCGATAAATTGGCAGTAAGTTCTACCAAATCCATGACCGGACATCTTTTGGGTGCAGCGGGAGGTATTGAAGCAATCGCTTGTGTGATGAGTATTAAAGATGGTTTTATACCACCTACAATTAATTATGATACACCAGATCCAGAATGTGATTTGGACTATGTTCCAAACGTTGGAAGAAATAAAAGTGTGAACTTTACTCTGTCAAATTCTCTAGGTTTTGGTGGTCATAACGCTACAATTATCATAAAAAAAGTCGATTAAATTCGGAGGTCAGCTATGACTTCCTTTTTATTTAGCATAGAACTGTTATTTTTGAACAAAAAAGTGTACAATAGTTTATGAATTTAGTTTTTATAACAGGAGGACTTGTATGCAAATCAACAATGACATTTTTAATAGGAATAGATTATTATTAGAACTCTCAGAAATACTTAACTATAAATTCAATGATATTCAACTATTAAACCAATCTATTACTCACAGTTCTTATGCTAATGAAAACAAGAAAAAAAATATTAAATATAATGAAAGATTAGAGTTTTTAGGAGATTCAGTTTTAAGCATTATAATTTCTGAACATCTCTTTAAAAGGCTTATCCATGTTCAAGAGGGAGATCTAACAAAAATTCGTGCCAGCATAGTTTGTGAACCGTCTTTGGCAAAGTGTGCACAAGTAATGAATATTGGTAAATACCTTTTGTTAGGCAAAGGTGAAGAATCCACAGGAGGCAAAGAACGGGTATCCATTTTAGCGGATGCCTTCGAAGCCATACTTGGTGCGATTTATTTAGATGGAGGTTTTGAACAGGCAAAAAAATTCACCTTAGAAAGCTTAGACGGTGTGATTGAAGACGCTATTAACGGCAGGGTGTTTCAAGACTATAAAACCCATCTTCAAGAAATAATTCAAAGTGAAAATATCGATAAAATCATTTATGAAGTTGTTAATGAAGAAGGACCTGACCATAATAAAATTTTTCATGTTCATCTTAAAATAGGTGGTCAAATTGTAGGAAAGGGTTCTGGAAAAAGCAAAAAAGAAGCTGAACAAAATGCTGCAAAAGAAGCACTGAAAGAGGTTCAATGTAAATGAGCAAAAAACATTATATCATTCCAATTTTCATACCTCATATAGGGTGTCCATTTGATTGTGTATTTTGTAATCAAAGAAAAATCACAGGCTTTGATTTAGAACCAAATGCTGATTTTATAGATAAACAGATATCGAGACATTATGAAACCATACCTGATCCATTAACAAAGAATATTGAAATAGCTTTCTATGGGGGTAGTTTTACGGGCATTAAAATTGAAAAACAAATGGAACTATTGAGTGTAGCGAATTCTTGGAAAATCAATGGACTTATTAATGAAATACGGATTTCCACACGACCTGACTATATAGACAATTCAACTTTGGAATTGTTGAAGAATTTTGGAGTTTCGATTATTGAATTGGGTGTACAATCCATGGATGATCAAGTTCTTGAAAAAAGTGAAAGAGGGCACACTGCCATGGATGTTATAAGGGCAGTTAAAATAATAAAAAATCATTCAATAAAACTAGGATTACAAATGATGTTAGGCTTGCCTGGAGCTACCTATGAAAAGGATGTTTGTACTTCGGAATTACTAATCAGCTTAAATCCAGACTTTGTGAGAATTTATCCTACTTTAGTCATAAAAAACACGAGTTTAGAAAAGCAATTTATAGAAGGCAAATACAAGCCATTAACCCTATATGAGACCATAGCTATCGCAAAGGTAGTTCTAATAAGATTCCAACAAAACAATATACCGGTTATACGCATAGGAATCCAGCCTACAGAAGAATTGTTAGCTCAAGGAGATGTCATTGCAGGACCGTTTCATCCATCAATCCGACAACTTGTGGAATCAGCAGCGACAAAAGATTTTTTAACGGCGATTTTTTCTCAACTGGAAATTAAAGAAGTAGATCATATTGTGTTGCAAACTAATAATAGCTTTCTATCTTTAATTGTAGGACAGAAAAAAAACAACATAGATTATTTGAAGAAAAAATTCATGATTAGGAATATTAAAATTATAACAAATAATGTGCTGTCGGATAAGGAAATAATTATTTCTTATAATGCAAAACAGGAGTTATTTAGTTATAATCAATTTATCAATAATATTGTTTAGATACAAGTAATCATATTTTTAAATGTGTTCTATTATAAGAGCCTATATGATAAAATGATTAGGAATGATTTTTACTAAAGAGGTGTTTCCGTTTGTATCTAAAAAAAGTTGAAATACATGGATTTAAGTCTTTTGCTGATAGAACTGAAATAGAATTTGAAAAAGGAATTACTGGTGTTGTTGGACCAAATGGAAGCGGAAAGAGTAATGTTTCAGATGCCATTAGATGGGTTTTGGGTGAACAAAGCGCAAAAACCTTAAGAGGAAGCAAGATGGAGGATGTTATTTTTGCAGGGACAACAAGGCGAAAACCTATTGGTATGGCTGAAGTAACATTAACGCTAGACAATACTCAGGGCAGATTACCCTTAGATTACTCAGAGGTATCTGTTACTAGGAGAGTATATAGATCAGGAGAAAGTGAATATTATTTAAATAAATCTGTCTGCAGGCTAAAGGATATAAAAGAAATATTTATGGATACTGGGGTTGGAATTGACGGATACTCAATTATTGGGCAAGGCCGAATTGATGAAATATTAAGCAATAAGTCTGAGGACAGGCGAATTATTTTTGATGAAGCAGCTGGAATAGTCAAATATAAGATGAGAAAGGAAGAAGCTGAAAAAAAGCTCAGTAATACCAATCAAAATCTATTGAGAGTAAACGATATTGTCAATGAGCTTCAAGGTAGAATTGAACCATTGAGAAGCCAGAGCGAAAAAGCAAAATCATATATTCAAATAAAAGAGGAATTGAAATTTCTTGAATTAAATCTTGTTGTTCGTGAGTTGGAACAACTTAAAAATAATATTGAAACATTAAAGGAACAGAGCACAATGATCAATAATCAACTCAAGGATTACCAAAATAATAGGACGAATATTGAAGTTGAATATAAAAATTATAGAAAACAGGTAGAAGAATTAGATTTATCAATTAATCATCTTCAGAGCAGCATATATGAGATCGTCCATATAAAAGATAAAAAAGAAGGCGAATTAATTCTTTGTGTTGAAAGAATTAGAAATGCCGATGAAAATATTATTCGTTTAGATGTAGAAATAAAGAATGTTGAAGATAATCTTTCGATTTTGGAAATTCAGATAAAAGAAGGCTATGCTGAATTATTGAAAATTAATAGTGTTATTAGTGATAATCAACAGATTTTAAATAGCAAACTAACAGAATTGGACTGTAAGAATAATGACCTTCAAGATCAGGAAGAAAGTATGGAAAGAACAAAAGGTAATATAATTGAAATTCTTAATGATGTTGCCACCAAAAAAAATGAACTGCATCATTTGGAGGCTTTAAAAACAAGTATAGAAAAACGTCAAGGTCAGATTGAGGAAGAGATAAAGCAATATAAAATTAAAATAGAGGTGCTATTACAAGATAAAAATAATTTATACAATAGCTATAACACAGTTTGTTCTGCTTTTGACGAATTTAAAAAAACAAAAAACCATTTACAGTTAAGGGTGGAAGAAAGTAGTATTCTCATTGCAAATTACAGTAAAGAACTTGAACTGGACAAGCAAAATATTCAAGAGTATTCAACAAGAAAAAAGCTTTTGGAAGAAATGCAAAGAGACTATGAGGGATTTTATCAAAGCGTTAAAAACACATTGAAGCTTCCCAAAAAAGATCCTATATTTGGACAAGGAATAATAGGAGTAGTTGCAGAACTAATGGAAGTACCTAAGGGGCTGGAGGTAGCTATTGAGGTTGCCTTAGGCAATGCCATGCAGAATATTGTGTGCAAAACATCAGAGGATGCCAAGAGGGTAATTCATTATTTAAAGAAGAATGATTATGGGCGAGTTACATTTTTACCGTTGGACAATATGAAGTTAAGTGGGTTTACACCTTTAAATAAAAAACAACTAATTGATGAAACTGGATTTATTGGAATTGCTGTTGAATCCATTGGTTTCTTAAAGGAGTACAAAGATGTTTTTGAATACTTATTAAGCAGAGTAATAATAGTTGACAAAATTGAAACTGGAATTAGGCTCGCCAGAAAAACTGGGAATAAATACAAAATCGTTTCTATAGATGGCGATGTATTTAATCCAGGAGGCTCCATTACTGGTGGAAGCTATAAATCGAAGGTTTCTAGCATTCTGAGCAGAAAAAGAGATATTGAAGAAATTACTGATAGTATTAATATGCATTGTGTTAAATATGAAGAAAAAAAGTTGGTTTTGGAA
>JAGXRU010000035.1 GCA_018335765.1 Alkaliphilus sp. | reverse complement strand
GTGATTTCTACATAACAGGAGATGTGAGTTCCCAATATATAACAGGTCTGTTATTTGTTCTACCACTTCTGGATGGAGATTCAAGGATTATTATTACCAGCCCATTAGAGTCTAAGGGATATGTGGATTTGACCTTGGATATATTAAACAAATTCTCCGTCAAGGTAGAGAATGAGGAATATAAAACCTTCCACATCAAGGGAAACCAAAGATACAGGGCAACTGACTATAGGGTTGAAGGTGATTACTCTCAAGCTGCATTTTGGATAGTGGCTGGTACCTTGGGAGAAAGGATTGAGTGTTTAGACTTAAACAAGGATTCAAGTCAAGGAGATAAGGCTGTTGTGGATATTGTCAAGGCAATGGGTGGAAATATTTCCATAGGCAACCATACAACTATTGTTAAAACGGCTAAAACCCATGGAGTGACTATAGATGCAGCACAATGCCCTGATATCATACCTGTTCTGACGGTATTAGCTGCACTTAGTGAGGGAAGGACTGAAATCATAAATGCAGTTAGATTGCGTATAAAAGAATCAGACCGTTTAAAAGCTATCACTACAGAGCTAAACAAGCTTGGAGCAGATGTGTGTGAGCTGTCCGAAGGATTGGTAATAAACGGGAAGAATGCCTTAAAGGGCGGAGTCGTAGAAAGCTGGGATGACCACCGAATAGCCATGGCTCTATCCATAGCTTCTATCAAGTGTACGGAACCTGTGATAATAAAAAACAGCCATGCGGTCAGCAAGTCCTATCCGGGATTTTTCCAAGATTTTGGATTGGTGGGAGGAAAATACCATGAGTGGAACATGGGGTAAAAATATCCGTTATTCCATATTTGGAGAGTCCCATGGAGAGGGGCTGGGCATTATCATAGACGGGCTACCGCCTGGTATAGCTCTGGATATGGATGAGATTAATTTTGAGATGAATAGAAGGCGGCCTGGCAATAATCCCTTTGGAACACCACGCAATGAGAAAGATGAGTTCAGAATACTGTCAGGTTACTTTGAAAACAAGACAACCGGCGCTCCGTTTTGTATATTTATACAAAACAACAACCAAAAGTCAAAGGACTATGAAGCTACAAAAAACATACTTCGCCCAAGCCATGCAGATCTTACGGCTTTTATCAAGTATAAAGGCTTTCATGATTTTAGGGGAGGAGGACATTTCTCGGGACGCCTTACAGCACCCCTGGTCTTTGCGGGAGCTGTAGCAAAGCAACTTTTAAAAACAAAAAATATTTTTATTGGAGCCCATATTTCACAAATTGGCGGCGTGTTTGATAGTGAATTTGATAAGGTGGGAATAGGTGAAGAAATACTCCAAACCCTAAAGAAAAAAGAATTTCCTGTTTTGGACGAAAAAAAGGCATCTGAAATGAAGAAACTCATTCTGTCCGTCAAGGAGGGGAAGGATTCCGTTGGAGGTACAGTAGAAACTGCAATTATAAACCTTCCAGCGGGGATAGGCAATCCTTTTTTTGATTCGGTGGAAAGCTCTTTGGCTCACTTGCTTTTCTCAATACCTGCAGTGAAGGGTGTAGAGTTTGGGGCGGGATTTAAAATAGCTTCTATGAATGGCTCTAAGGCAAATGATGAATTGTATATGGACGATGATAAAATAAAAAGTTATACCAATAACAACGGAGGGATTTTAGGTGGTATAAGCAATGGAATGCCTGTGATTTTTAAGGTTGCATTCAAACCTACGCCTTCAATTGGAAAGACTCAGAGAACAATAGACTACCGTACAAAAGAAAACGAAAAAATTGAGATAAATGGACGTCATGACCCTTGTATTGTACCGAGGGCTTTGGTCGTAGTGGAAGCGGTTGCAGCCATGGGAATATTGGACTTGATGTTAGCTGGGGATAGTTTACAGTAAAAAAGGGGTGAAACAGTGAAGAAAGTCAAGGTAGGATTTCAAGGTGTTTCAGGCTCGTTCAGCGAAGAGGCTCTGTTTTTATACTTCAAAGAAAATTTTGAGACTGTGACAGTGCCAGAATTTGAAGATATATTTAAGGGTATTATTAATAATGATTTTGATTATGGCATTTTGCCGTTGGAAAACTCCTCAACCGGTGCAATAACACATGTATATGATTTGCTTAATCAAAATGAGGTCTATATTATTGGCGAAACATTCTTAAAGGTAAAACATCATTTGCTTGCTTTACCACAAGCAGACATAGAGGATATAAAGGAAGTATATTCACACCCGCAAGGATTTGAACAATCCAGACCATTTTTAAAGATGTATCCTTCGTGGAAGCTAATTCCTCACTACAATACCGCAAAAAGTGCGGAACTGGTAATGAAAACTCAGAATAAAACCATGGCTGCAATAGCCAGCTTGAGAGCTGCAGAACTGTATGGATTAAATATACTTCGGGAAGGCATCAATACAAATTCCTCAAATACGACGAGGTTTATAACATTGGGTAAAAACTTGACATTTGAGGAGCAGTCCAATAAAGTAAGTATCGTCTTAGCAACCAAACATACTGCGGGAAGCCTTTATAAGGTGTTGAAAAATTTCGCAGAAAACAGCATAAATATGCTCAAAATTGAGTCAAGGCCGATTCCTGACAGACCATGGGAATATTTCTTCTATGTGGACTTCGAAGGCAATTTGGAAGATGGTAAAATTTTAAAGACTATTGATAGGATTAAAGAGGATAGTGAATATTTTAAGATGCTGGGCAATTATAAGAAGGCTGAAGAACTGGCTAGGTAAAGATGTTAGCAGTAAGGCATCAGTTTTTTCTTTCTCATAAGTTATGCATATCCTTTGATGAACCTCATATAATTTCCTAGGACTTTTATTGGGGGGATTTTATATGATGAATAAACTCTGGGTTTTTATGATTCTTGCAGGTATTGTCACAGCATTTGGAAACCAGAGCGTAGAATTGATCAATGATGTGGTTATTCAAAATACTCAGGAAGCTGTGGGTTTTGCAATTGGGCTTACAGGAATCATGGCTGTGTGGCTGGGGCTCATGAATGTTGCTGAAAAGTCGGGATTGATAAAACAAATAGGGAAAATAATGAGCCCCTTCATAAGAATCCTTTTTCCTGAAATACCCAAGAATCATCCTGCCATCAGTGCCATAGTCATGAATATGGCGGCCAATATGTTTGGAGCAGGCAATTCTGCCACAGCCCTAGGTCTTAAAGCCATGGAAGAGCTTCAGGCACTTAATCCTCATAAAGAAAGAGCTACGAATGCGATGTGTATGTTCTTAGTAATAAATATGTCTTCTATACAATTAATTCCCCTTTCGGTACTAAAAATAAGAGCAGATGCAGGATCTGCCAATCCCACTGAGATTATTGGTGCTACTCTTGTGGCAACCACAATATCTACCATCGTTGGCATTCTTTCTTGTAAAATATTAGAAAGGGGGGAATGAGGTGGTAGGGACATTAAGCTTTATTTCTATTATGATGATTCCAATTATGATTACTGTTATATTACTCCACGGCACCATAATGAAGATTAATATTTATGACGCTTTTATTGAGGGAGCAGCAGAGGGCTTTAAGACAGCAGTTAGAATAATGCCATACCTTATTGCAATTTTTTTTGCCATTGGAATATTTAAAAGCTCTGGAGCGTTGGAGTTTTTTATAAAACTGCTTTCGCCTATAGCCAATCTATTTGGAATACCTACAGAGGTTCTTCCATTAGCCATTATGCGACCGATATCAGGAAGTGGAGCCTTAGGGATAGTCAAGGACTTGATTTATACCTATGGTCCTGATTCTTTTATTGGCAGAGTAACTTCTATAATGATGGGTTCTGCGGAAACAATATTCTATACCATGGCAATTTATTTCGGAGCCGTATCAATAAAAAATACTCGTCATGTACTGCCTGCAGCTTTGATCTCCCATTTTGCAGCTATATTAGCTTCTGTGGCTATCTGCAATTTTATTTTCACGTAAGGTGAACAAAAATTTCATCTTTAATTCAACAGAGTATGCGATAAAAGGCATAATCTTAAATATTCATCAATATATTGACATTGAAGATGGACATTCAAGTGGGAGATGAATCTAGTTTGATGAAGTCGCTTAACATTAAAAAAGTCTGGCAGGGGGTGATATAGATGGGTATAGGGATAGAACTGAATGTTATTTTAGCCTATGCCTTCGGATTGATTCTGTTATATATAATCGGATATTTACTACTGGTACCAATTAAATGGATTGTAAAATTGGTATATAATGGGATTGTTGGAGGGGTTATGCTCTTGATACTAAATTTTGTTGGGGGATTTTTTGATTATGGGATTGCTATTAACCCTATAACAGCTTTAGTGGCTGGTTTTCTAGGTATACCCGGAGTAATTGTGATGATGATAATTCGGTATTTGCTTTAGGTAGTGAAATAAATATTGTTAGAAAAGGATTGTTTCCTTCTTTTTAAATAAGGAAAAACAGTCCTTTTTTTATGCATACAATCTGTTGACAGCAATTTAACCTTCTGTTATACTAAAGGTTGAGAACTGTAACATTGGCTGATAGCCTGTTGTTGTCTATAAAATACGAGCTGTTACATAAGGCGAGAAAACTATGGTATAACAGAATGAACTTTGTGTCATTTGTACTATAACAGGAGTTAGGCTAGTTGCCATGATTTAATGTTTAGATATTGTTAGATGAAATTTTGGATTAAGTAATGTAAAACCAAGAGGAGGATTTAAGATGGGTAAAAAAATGAAGACTATGGATGGAAATACCGCGGCTGCTTAT
>JAGXRU010000034.1 GCA_018335765.1 Alkaliphilus sp. | reverse complement strand
ATGAAACATTATTTAATTTTGGATGTGACTTAGGACAGGGATATTTATTCAGCAAACCAGTACCGGCAGAAGAAGTGGAAAAGCTACTAAGATCTAATTGCAGGGACTAGTATTAGAAAGGTTATCATAAAATCATTTACCAAGACATAAGCACTCCAAATTTGGAGTGCTTATGTCTTGGTAAATGATTTTATGTTCTTCAAGATTCTTCGTCAGAGGTTTTGCAACGTCTGTTTTCATCAATCTGATTAGGGAATAATTGTGGGAAGGAAGAGCATATTGGAGATATCTCTGCTGACAAAACAGGGAATCCTGTAGAAAGAACACAAAGTTGAACTGGAACTATTATTTTCTTTTCGCAGGTCACACAGAGAGCAATTATTAGGTTTGCTCTTATAATGCCTGTTTCTGGATCAATAAATATATCTCTTGTAATACTGTTTGTTGCTAATCTTGTTTCACAGCTTATGTTGCAGAACTCAGTGAATCTTGGCAGGAATGCAGTATCAAATACAGATGGCAAGCAAAGTTGGAAAAAATTAGTTATAACTAAAGGATTGCCCTCTCTAGCTACAGGAACACTGGCTGATAAAGTTGCTTCGCATTCTTTTCCACAATCTTCAGCAAATAATACATCCATTTCTACTATTACGTTTCCGGTGATGTCTATAGTTTGTGTTCCGAAGATAGGAGTTCCTTTTCCTCTCTCATCACATTCTTGTGTATCAGTAAACAACAATTTTTCTGAAGGCTTACCATCTGGGCCTATTAGTTCAATAGGCTTTCCGCATCCATCCTCAACTATTTCAGCACCAGAAATTATAGTAGTGGGATCAGCTTTAAGGTTTTTAGGATCATTGATGTTCGCAGGATTAAAGAATTTTCTGCACCTAATATCAAGAATTCTAAGGATTCTTACTCCTCTGCCTAATGCAGGTTTGAATTGTTGTCCTGCAACTGTTCTCAAGCCTTGAAGATTGAATAATGCTGCATCATATACTTTTTGCACATAGATTGGTTCCGTCCTGACCCTTCTCAATGTACCATCCCAATCACATCCGGTTGTACCGGTACAACATCTATCTGTAAGGGCAAGACTTAATTGCGGCAAATTATTATTTAACATTATATTACCTCCCTATTATTGATTAAGGAATAACTGTTCTCAATGCTAGTATATTCCCAAGATTAATTTCTGTTACCAGTGAAGTTTAAAATTAGACATATATTAATTAAATTAAAAATATGATTATATAAGGTCCTCCTAATATATAAACTCGTTAAAAGGAAGGTGAGAGTATGGGATTTGTTAATCAAAAAAGTGTCTTAATACATGATAGGAAGGGAAATACATATAATTTTTATTGGAATGATAATCAAATACTATTAAATAATTTTGATAATGCAAAACAAAAATTTGATAATAAGATATTGCTGGATAACGCATCCTTGGAGTTTGATGTTGTTATGGATCAAAAAGACAATATTTTTGCTGTTCTGCAAAAAGAGAATGGTCAACTTTTATTAATGTCCTATCAAGATCATGAGTGGAGTACAAATGAGCTAGCAAATGAAAATAGCCCAGAAATTTTCAATCTAAATATATTGTTCTGTTTCAACAAATTACATATTGTTTATTGCGTTTCATCCAATGAAAGCAAGGCACTATATAGGATATATCATCATTATCTCTCTGAAAACGAATGGAAAACACTGGAAGTAGGAAACATAAGAACTAAGAATTTGTTGAATCCATTTCAAATTATTCACACCAGCAATAAAATTATTATTGGGTTCTATAATGTGGTTGATAATGAAGAACAAATATTTATTAAGGAATTCAATATCGATAATAATTTATGGGTGAATACTATTCAACTTACTTCTAGTAGTAATGATAAGTTATATATAGATATATTACTAACCAGACATAATATTTTGCATTTAACCTATAATGAATTTTTTGAAGGCAATTTAGTAGTAAAATATGAGAAGTTTAAACTTGCTGACAATAGGATTGCAAAGGTATTCGAGACAGTGCTATCAAATCCTTCAAATTGTTCGCATCCTTTATTTGTATCTTTTAAGGACAATTTATGGATATCGTGGACAGAGTTAGATCAAATAGCCGGAGCATTCTCAGAAGATGAGGGGTTAAGCTGGAGCAATCCTTATCTATGGCGAGAGTCAAAATCTATAGATTTTTTCAGACATAAATTTAATACCAATGATGACAATATTAAGTCCCATTATCAATTCAATTATGCTTTTGGAAAAGGATATCCAGAGTATTCCTTATTAGGGTTTGGCTCCACCGATAAGGCTACGGAAATTTTCTTAAACCATAAAAAAAAAGATGAAGACCTAGAAATTGATGCAAACCTTCCAAAATCCGGAAAAATCTTTCAAACAGAAACATCGAAACAAGTTGAAAGCCAAGAAAAAATAAATAATCAAGAGGATTGTATCAGTGAAGAACTGAAAGAACTTCAAGAGAGGATTGATAGAATAGAAGAGTATCTTTTGCGTAAACGCAGAGGTTTTATTTTTCCTTCAAGAAGATAGAAAATATCGAGCTGATGATGAACCAAGGGATCTGCTCGAAAACTCCATATTTTGGAAAATGATATCCTGTGGTTATAATTAATCTCATATTCCGCATAACTAAATTATTGCTGGTCTTGCACAATAAATCGGTATTGGCCATATCTTTAATACCGTACTGGAGAAACACACCACAAGACCAGCAGACATTTCCTATAGCTCACGCTATAAATAAAACATCATTGAATCCATAAAATGATCTTGAAAATCCGCCCTATTAGATAACTCTATATATGTGGTAGCTTTTTTTATTTGCAATGCTTTTTTCCTTTGCTCCTGTGACAATAAATACATTTTAGCACCACTTCCAGCACTGTTACCGATAGAATATACCTTGTCTTCCAACTCTTTAGGTAACATTCCAATGTTAATTGCACTATCTATATTCATAAAATTTCCAAAGCCACCGGCTATATATATTTTGTCAATTTCCTTATAGCTAATTCCCTTTTCAGAAATTAATACTTTTATACCAGCACTTATTGCTGCCTTTGCAAGTTGTACCTCTCGAACATCCTTTTGAGTAAAATAAATCGAATTATTGTTATCAGCACTTTTTTCTATGAGAAATTGTTTCATTCTATCCATGACAACTACTCTGCTTTTTAAATAAACATCTCCTATTTCATCTGCATCCAACATTCTGCCAGTTTTATCGATTACTCCATACTTAAGTAACTCAGAAACTGCATCAAGTACTCCAGAACCACAGATTCCTATAGGTAATTTATCTCCAATAGTTTCATATATTTTCTCTCCATAAAGGGATACTGATGGCGAAAGCTCTATTTTAGAGATTGCGCCCTCCACTCCACCTATACCATATTCAATATTCGCACCTTCAAAAGCTGGACCTGCGGCTGTTGAACAGACAATAATTCCTTTATTATTTCCAAGAACTATCTCACCATTCGTACCAAGATCCAAAAGAATAGAGTACTTTTCAGACTCGTTCATTCCGCTAGCTAATATTCCAGCTGTTACATCACTTCCTACATAGCTTGAAATACCAGGTAAAAAACTTACTATCCCACCTATATTTATTCCAATTTCTTCACCATTAAAGTCTATATTTTCTGTAAATACAGCAATGTATGGTGCCATAGATATATTTGTGCACGAAATACCCAAAATCATTTGGAGCATTATGGTGTTTCCAGCTATAGTCATATTATATATGGATTTTTTCGATACACTATTTTTAGAGCACAATACTTCTACCATCTCATTTATTTGATCTATCACAGAATTCTTTAAAACCTCTATACCCTCCGTATTTTCAATAGTATAACTAATTCTAGCAATAACATCTGCCCCATATTTTCTCTGTTTATTAACCTCCGAAGTAATATCTATAGTCTCTCCGTTTATCATGTTGATTAAATAACATGCTATAGTTGTGGTGCCGATATCCATTGCTATTCCATAAAAAGTCTTAGAAG
>JAGXRU010000033.1 GCA_018335765.1 Alkaliphilus sp. | reverse complement strand
AGTGGACTTAAGAATGATGTCAGTGGACTTAAGAATGATGTCAGTGGACTTAAGAATGATGTCAGTGGGCTTAAGAATGATGTCAGTGGGCTTAAAAACGATGTCAGTGGGCTTAAAAACGATGTCAGTGGACTTAAAAACGATGTTAGTGGGCTTAAAAACGATGTTAGTGGACTTAAGAATGATGTTTTGAGAATGGAACAGAATCATGGACAGAAGCTAGATGCATTATTTGATGGATATATGCAAAATACTGAACGATTGATCAGAATAGAAAAACAAGTATCTAGACACGAGGATATCATTATTAAGAAAGTAAAATAGATTGGATATATATAAATAACTAATAAGGGATTGTTGCAAAACTATTCTAATGTAGTTTTCAATGATCTTTTTGTATGTCAAAATTATTCTGGGCATTATCTTTTAGAAATGCACCAAATTGGAGAAATTAATTTCCTAGAGATAAGGGAAACCTTAATAAATAACCGTTGAATGACGGGCAAAGCCCTTGTTTAAAATTTCAAAATACTGCTTTGAGCCTCAAGGACAGAGACAGCGAATTTGATTGATGTATAACCTATAATGGAAAATCACATCACTCCTCTCTTTTGAGAAGGGGTGTTTTTTATTCAAATAAAAAAGATTGAGGAGGATTTTATGCTTTTGATAAATAGTATTTATATGATGAACATTGCTACAATGGAAGCAAAAAACGAAGGTAAATCCATTGGATTTGTACCAACCATGGGATATCTTCACAAGGGACATATTTCATTAATAGAAAAAGCGAGAAGTGAGAACGATTTGGTAGTGGTGAGTATATTTGTTAATCCCACACAATTTGGACCAAAAGAAGACTATGAGCAATATCCAAGGAATTTAAATAGAGACATGGGTATGGCTAAGTCGGTCGGGGCTGATATCATATTTTGTCCAGAGGTCAGTGATATGTACCCTCAAAATTTCAAGACTACGATCCATATCAAAGGGATCAGCGAAAAATTATGTGGTTCATCAAGACCAAAACACTTTGATGGAGTTGCCACGGTGGTTAATAAATTTTTTAATATAGTAAAGCCTACGCGGGCATATTTTGGACGGAAGGACGCTCAACAGGTGGCTATCATAGAGCAAATGGTGAAGGACCTTCATATGGATGTGGATATCATTCCTTGTCCAATCATAAGAGATGAGGATGGGTTAGCTTTAAGCTCAAGAAATGTACTTTTGAATAAAGATGAGCGAATTGCAGCGTTGGTTTTAAACAGATCATTAAATCATGCAAAAGCACTGATGAAGGAAAAGGAAATAAATATTGTTAAGATCAAGAAAGAAATTTTAGAAATGATAGCTCAAGAACCTTTGGCTATTGTTGACTATGTAGAAATTTTGGATTCAAAGAGCCTTAATGAGATAAAAGAATTAAGAGGGAGTATACTCATTGCTTTAGCAGTAAAAATAGGTGAGACTAGACTTATAGACAATATTGTACTTGAAGAATAGAAAAATTTTACTGGCCTTGATGCTAGTCATTTATTTGAAGTAGAAAGGTTTTGTTCTGAATTTGTTAGATGAGTGATATTGTGTTAAAATATGGTTGAAGGCTATGAAATTGCATCTGTGGCGACTTTCTGTTATTTTTATAAAAAAAGGGGTTGGAATTTATGAGAAGACTAATATCTTTTTTAGTGATACTTTTATTTGCCATGGAATTCGCTTATGCTAACGATGCTGTTCTAGGTGGAAAGGGTAATACTGTATATCCTATATATGATACATCCGTCAAAATGTTGGGTGAAAACGTGTCAATAAAGATAGTGGACGGAAGATCATATATTAGGTGTGAATTTTTATTTATCAATACAGGTAAAAGTGAAAAACTGATGGTGGGCTTCCCAGCTTATGGTACTTTACCAGTAACGGAAGATAGAGTAGGATTTGAGGATGATCTCAAACTTTATGATTTTAAGGCATATGTAAATGGGAAAGAGATTCCTGTAACTATAAAAAAGGGCTTAGAAGAAGAGGGCAACAATAAAGACGATATGTACTACCCTAATTGGTATGTGTGGGAACTCGAGTTTGAAGAAAATGAAATTCATAGAGTGGTTAATACCTATTGGGTAAAGAACTCCTATGATTCAATGGGGGGACAATCAATAGACTATGTTCTGCGCACTGGCTCTACATGGAAGGGAAATATTTCGTATGGAAAGATAACTATGGAATTAGAAACAGTTTTTGATCCACAAGACATAGTTATTACTAACTTTCAAGACTATAAAGATAATGAAAACATAAGGCTGCAGGTATTGCCTGAAGAAAAGAAATTGATTTGGGAGTTTTATGACCTTGAGCCTGACTTTGATATTGGTATTTATATATCAAATTTAATGGAATCAAGAAAACAATACCTTTTGAGCAGCACCTACAATGCCTCGAAAGAAATGCAAAACATATTACAATTGGGAAAACAAGCCTACAACTCATTTCAAGAAGGCGAATTGGACAATGTATTGAAAAATATAAGAGAAATTGAAGAATATAAGAATAGTGAAGATAGGCAAATATCAGAATATGCACTTCAAATTACCAACTGGCTTGATTATTATAGGGCAAAGGTATATTTAAAAAAAGGAGATATTAAAAAAACAGAATACTATCTGAAAGCAAGTGGTATTCTCGAGGATAGAAACCATTACAAACTGACGGAGCTATATAAAACAAGCGGAAATATGGATAAATATATGCAAAGTCTGAAAAAGATAATGAATGGAAGATATTCAAATTCAGCTCTTTACCCTTGGGCTATCCAACAGTTTAATAATTTACCTGAATCAATAAAAGTAAAATATAATATGGAAGACAAAATCGAAACAACAAATGATCCAACAAATACAAAAGAAGATGAAAATACTGAAAGTAATAAATTTACTCCCGAGAAGGATTTTTCAGCTAGATCCTTTGTATTTATTAATATGGGTATTTTTATATTAATATTGGTAGTATATTGGAATATAAAAAAAAGGGCATAGAGATAAGATAATTGGCAAAATAAATCTTTTTAATGAGTTTTAAAAAATCGAGCTAAATATGATAATATTATTACATGTTTGTGGGCTGTATTCATTTCCTAGTTGAGGAGAGATTAAATGAGTTTTTATATGAATGAACTAATATAGGAAATTCGTATCATTTTATGAATGATTTTTTAACTGCTAAAGGATTCGTGGATAGTATGTGGAATATATATGCGATTGGTACTTTTGGGAGGAACTGTATGAATATTAAAAATAGATTTAGAGGTACTGTTTTTGGTGTGGCATTGGGAGATTCATTGGGAGGACCTTTGGAATTCATGAAACAAACCGATATCAGATTGAACTATGGCATAGTGGATGATATGCTGGGAGGCGGTTGGTTGGAGCTGAAACCAGGCGAAGCCACTGACGATACGGCAATGACTGTAGCAGTAATGAAAGGAATTCTCGAAAACTGGGAAACTCCAATTAATGCCATTGGAAAACATTTTATAAATTGGTTTTATTCTAGATCTAAGGATATAGGGATAAACACTCGTTATGCACTAGAGAGTTATAAAAATCACGGTGATTGGATGAGATCTGGAGTGATGGCACATGAATATAGTGGAGGCAAATCTGCTGGCAATGGAACACTCATGCGTTGTGCACCTATTGCTTTTCTGTACAAAAATCATTATGACAAAATGATAGAGGTTACGGTTGCTCAATCGAAAATGACCCACTATGATGACTTGGCTGCGCAAGCGTGGTGCATTAACAATCATATCATTTGGGAGTTGCTTCAGAATAAAGATCTTAAGGAAAGTATTCAAACTGCAATTGATAAATATGATTTGTCTGGAAGGTACAAGGATTGCCTTTCAGGAGAAGTTATGCTTGAGGATTTAAACCCTACGGCATTTGTTGTAGATACCCTT
>JAGXRU010000032.1 GCA_018335765.1 Alkaliphilus sp. | reverse complement strand
CGCCTACTAATAGTGATATTGCTGCGATAACTGAAATTGCAATGGAAACGGTATTTAACATGGAAGTCATACTTGATATGGCACTTTCCATATTCATGGCACTTACTTCCCACTTCGTATTATTTTCATAAACCTTTGAAAAATAGTTTTCTATGTCTTTCGTAAAAAGTCCAGCATCCACACCTGTCTTGGTGACCACCGTAAATGATTGATAATTTTTGGTTGTAGAATCCTGCTTCGCCAAACTTATTGGAATATAAAGGTTGGTGTTAATGTCCTCTTCAGAAGAGGAGCTAGGCATAAATGCAGAAGTTTCATACTTATAAACTCCAATAATTGTATATGTCTCAATCACATCAGAATACAATTTAATCTCTTGTCCTAATGGATTTTCTCCGGCTGAAAACATGTTGTTGATAAGCTTATCAGAAACAACAGCAACTTTTCTTACTGATTTAATTGTTCTCTCATCTATAAATCGTCCTGAGATGAGTTCGATATTGTTAGCATCACCATATCCCTCGTTGACTCCTACAATACTTACATTTGCGTAAAGCCTTCCATCTTGAGCTTTTGCAGATCCAACACCATGGGACAGACTTATATTTTCTATTTTATCGTTAAATCTTACAACAAAGGCTTCGATAGCTTCATCAGTCAGAAGGTCGCTTTCTTCGGGGGTAGCAGTTGCAGAGCCAGGCATGTCAGGTCCACGATCAGATTCATCTCCACCACGTTCCCTAACACCTACCATGATAGAATTTGCGCCCATATCTTCCATAGCTGAAGTAATCGAAGCTGTAAGCGAATTTCCAACAGTTACTATTGCAATAACCGATGCTATTCCTATAATGATACCTAGCATGGTCAGCAACGCTCTCATTTTGTTTGACTTTAGACCTGTTAGGGCCAAGATGATATTTTCAGTTAAGTTCATAGCTATCTCCCTTTTAATTCTGACATTTGCAAATGTGGACTTTTCTTCTCTCCAAGGATTCTGCCATCCTTTATTGTGATGATTCGATCTGTTTCATCAGCCAATTCATCATTATGTGTGATAAGGACAATGGTTGTTCCTTTAGTTTCATGGATCTTGTGGAAAATATCCATTACCATTCTGCCGGTATCTGAGTCTAAGGAACCTGTAGGTTCATCCACCAGCATAATTGCCGGTTCGTTTGAAAGGGCTCGTGATATGGCGACACGCTGTTTTTGTCCACCAGAAAGCTCATTTGGCAAATGGTGCATTCTATCCGCCATACCTACTAGCTCCAAAAGGTTCTCGGCTTTTTCTCTTCTTTCTTTTTTATTTACCCCTGCGTAAAGCATGGGCAATTCCACATTTTTTATAGCTGAACTTCTTGGTATAAGGTTGAATGTCTGAAAAACGAATCCTATTTTTTTGTTTCTGATGTCAGAGAGTTCATTGTCTGACATATCTTGTATGGAAGTTCCATCCAGAATATATTCACCTGACGTAGGTCGATCTAAAGCACCGATTACATTCATTAGTGTACTTTTCCCAGAGCCGGAGGCACCCACGATGGAAATGAATTCTCCTCGTTTTACTGTTAAAGATATATTTTTCAAAATTAACAACTCATTTGGACTGCCAATATAAAACTTTTTGACGAGATCACGAACATCAATCATTATTTCATTCATAGATTTCTCCTTCTATCTTTTTTTCTCCATCGGCTTTAATTTAGCAATATCATCGGATGCTACACTTGAAGCGTTATTTGCTATAAGAACTCCAGCCGATAGACCGACTCCTGATATCTCTGTATAGAGATCGGTTTCTATTCCTGTTTTAACTACGAGTTCTTTTGTAATTTGTTTTCCATTTTCATCAGTGATGATATATACGACATTCTGTCCTTTGTCATTTACAGTGACAGCATCAAAAGGCACTGCATAGACATCTGTCTTTTTCTCTAAAATAATGTTAAGGCGTGCATTCATTCCAATTTTTAATTCTGTTTTAGGATCTAAGATGACAACTTCTGTTTCAAACTCTACCGTGCTGGATATATTTGTTTCTCCAGCCGCATTTTTCAAAGATGCAGGAGAAATTTTGATGACCTTGCCATTTAGGACAGCATCACCGGTAGCATCTGATTTTATGGTTACCATTTGCCCTGGATTTACTTTTGCGGCATCATACTCTTTTACATATGTGGTAACAATCAGATTTTCCGTATCCTCTATTACAAACAGAAGGCCGTTTCCGGGAGAGCCTACCACGGCATATACCGCAGTCACTGTACCGTCTATGGGCGATTTTATATCAGAATCAGCAAGGTTTTTTTCGAGCTTTTGCAGAGCTATTCTCTGGCTGTCATTAGCATAATTAGCTTCAGCATTTTTCAAATTAGCTTCCGCTGTCTTTAAATCCTGTGCTACTTTTACTTTAGTTGCCTTAAGAGATGCTACCGCCTTATCATGAGAGGCAACTGCAAGGGTATAATTTGTCTTGGATTGATTTGATTCTTGTTCAGAAATAGCACCTGATTCAAACAATAGCTTGTTATTTTCGTAATCTCTTTTCTTTGTTTGAAGATCTATTTCGGTGGTTTTGACATTATTTCCAGCACTGATTAGTTCGGAATTGAAACCATTTTCAAACTGATTTTTAGCATCTTGATAGATGTTTTTCTTATTTTGAAGGTCAATGGCTGAATTTTTTTCCGAATTATTTAGATTGCTGCGTTGTTGTGCAATATCTAGTTCTAAGGATGCTGAATCAAGCTTTGCCAATAAATCTCCTGCCACCACTTGATCTCCTACGCTCACAAATAATTCCTTGACAGGATAATTCAAAGTGGAATAAACATTCTGAGAATTCTGACTCTTGATATTTCCGGATACACTTATGCTGTTGACAAGGTCAGTTTTAGAAAGTGTAGTATAGGGTACATTATCAGCACTACTATTTCTGCCCGGTAAAAATGATCTGATTCCAAGCAAGCTAACTATGGCAATTATTATTGTGCCTGCAACAATTGATTTTTTGAATTTGAATATTTTTTTCATATTTATCACCTGACTCTCGTTTTAATATAATGATGATATCAAAACAATGTGGCAGAAAAATGGCAGAAATACGAAAGATTGTGTCAGAGCATAAAAAAAGCGTCTTAGACGCTTGTATGTTCTGACTTCTAGCTTGATAATGTGAAAGTAAAAGTACTCCCTTTTTCCAGACTACTCTCAACAAAAATCTCCTCTCCCAAGCGTTGGATAATTTCAAAGGCTATGGCAAGCCCTAAACCTGTTCCTTGGGTAGCATGTGCCTTATCAACCTTATAAAATCTGTCAAATATATGTGGCAAATCAACTGCGGATATGCCTATACCTGTATCGGACACAGAGATCTTCACAATATTATCATCCGAAGTTGCGTATAGCAAGATAGTTCCTTGCACAGGAGTGTACTTTATGGCATTATCGAGTAGGATAATAAGCACTTGCTCAACTAAATCGAAATTGCTATTAATAACAACATCCTCTGCCAGAGCTGAAAATGAAAAATTTATACCTTTCTCATTTGCCAGTACACAGTAGCGATCAGCAGTATTTGTCATGACCTCGTTGACCTGGAATATTTTTCGTTCTATAGCAGTTGGATCTGACTGCAGTCGGGATAATGTAAGCAAATCATTAATAAGCCTTGTAAGCCTTATGGTTTCATATAACATATGGGCATAATAACGTTTTTTTGTAGTTTCATCAGAAACCATGTCATCAACTAATGTTTCTGATAATGCCCTAAGGGCTGATACGGGGGTGCGTAACTCGTGGGAAACATTGGAAACATAGTCCCGTCTAGTTTGTTCTAGTCGCTCTGATTCGGTAACATCTCGAAACAAACCAACTGCACCTGCGATATGATTTAATTCATCAGTTAATGGACAAATCGTGATTCTTAGACCCATTTGTTTCCACTTCATACTACGCACAATCGTGTATCCTTGCGAAATCACAGTATCAAAGTCTTCCCATAACTCTCGGCTAGGGATGATTCCCATAGGACCATCTTCTTGCCTTGTACCGAAAATACTGCGGATAGCGGGATTAATATGGGTGATACTTCCGTCCGCATCTATGGCTACAATCCCTTCAGACAAGCCGTCAATTGTCTGTTTAAGTCTGTTTCGTTCTATCTCTAGAGCTGAGATTGTATGGGATAGCCTAGAGGATAAGTAATTGAGCGAACGTCCAAGTTCTCCAAGCTCTCCTTTATATGTTTCATTGGCTTGTTCTGTAAGATTTCCATTAGCCATATTGATTGCCACATCTCTCATCTGTTTTAGTGGATTCACAAGATGCTTTGTAATACGATACACAGGAAAAATCATTAGAAGTAAAACACCTAACGCACTTAATATCATAGAATTCCTAAGCCCTACTAAAGCTGTTGCAAACTCTTCAGGTGGCTTAGTCAGAAAAACGGCACCTGTAATCGTGGTATCATTAAAGATAGGCTTACCTACTACAAGAAACGGGCCATCTTCTTTAAAGTTGCTAGACATAACTTCTTGCCCAGATAAGGCTAAATGAAGATATTCTCCGAAAATCTCATTTAGCATAGGGCTAATGCGATGTTGAAATTCTTTTGGAAATCGTGACAACAGCATACCTTCATTACTTATTATGAGCTTGCCTTCTCTGTCGTAAACGAATACTGTGGCATTCCAAACTTCGTTATTGATTGAAAACTGCTCATCAAGCTCATGTTTTGTAATAAAGCCCTGCTGGTATTTCAAAACCAAATTAGAAATTGCTTGTGCTTTTGGCTTAAGTTCACGGATTTGCATTTCAATGAACATATCATTGCCAATGAACAAAAAGATTATCGTATTGAGAATTAAGTATAATATTATTGTTCCTATCAATAAGGAAAGCATTCTTCTAAGAAATACATTTTTTTTCACGACAACTCCTATTCCGCCGAATTGATACGACATGCAAACTAATGGAAAACCTAGTTTTCTTTATTATTACTTAAATACTTCAAACTTATAGCCCACTCCATAAATGCTTCGGATACTCCATTTCATATTAGCAGAAGACAGTTTTTGGCGGATACGCTTTATTTGCGTATCAACGCTTCGAGTATCACCAAAGTAGTCCGATCCCCAAACCTCTTGTAGTATTTGCTCCCTATCAAAAACCTGTCCAGGATGAGAAGCTAATAAATAAATAAGTTCTACTTCTTTGGGTGTAAAGTGCAGAAGTTTTTCATTAAGGCGTACCTCATAAGACGATATGTTTATTTCCAGTCCTTCAAAGCGTAATATGGATTTGTTTTCGTTGCTCTTTGAGGGTTTGCGGCGTAAAACCGTTTTTACTCTTGCCACTACTTCTCGTGGGCTAAAGGGTTTCACTATATAATCATCAGCACCTAACTCAAGCCCAAGAATTTTATCTATCTCTTCACCTTTTGCGGTCAGCATTATAATAGGAACATCTGTTGTCTTGCGAAGCGTTCGACAGACTTCGATCCCGTTAATTTTCGGCATCATGAGATCTAAAATAATTAAATCAGGGTTTGCTTCATAGGCTTTTCTTATTGCTTCTTCGCCATCATATGCAGAATCATAAGTAAAGCCTTCGGCTTTCAGATATAAAATTATTGTCTCGTGAATAATGAATTGATCATCACAAATCAAAATATGCCCAACTGTATTCAAAATAAAATCACCTCTGCCATAATTATTTTTCTTTTTGAAATATTCCCGGCACCCTTACTATGTTCGCCTGTGTTGTGAGGGGCTTAATCCTACATGTTGTTTAAACACTTTAGAAAAGTGAGCTGGATTTGAAAACACGAGTAAAGTGGCTATTTCTGTAATTTCAGTTGTGGTATATTCCAAAAAGTATTTAGCAGCTTCAATTTTTTGTTGATGTATAAAGGTAGTGAGATTAATCCCTACTTCCTTTTTAAAGAGCTTGGACAAATAGTCAGGAGATTTCGCCGTCAGCTTAGAAAGGTCAGAAAGTGTTATTTTTTTCGTGATATTTTCATTGATGTACCTAATAATCTGTCTGATAGGATGAGAAAAATTGATCATCTGCTTTTTCTGTCCGAGTTTGATAAATTCTTCGAGCATCTTAAACTCATAGTCTGACAGAGCTTTTGCATCATCAAATAATTCGATTTGGTTTATGAAAACATCGCTCAAGGCAAAGGCATCTTCAGGATTAATGCCTATTTCTAAGACGGCTCTGGTGAATAAAGTGCAGGAGGAGATAAGAGAATTCTTAATGGATCGCAAAGGAATTTTAGCCAGAACTGCCCTTTCTGAGGAATTGATTTCCTTGAGTGTCTGCATGCTTTCATTTATTAAGCCCATCTTGATTTCAGTGAGCAATTTTTTCTCTAAAGAATAAGAAGGATGCTGATAAGATAGATTTAGATTTTTGAGTTTTTCCTTTATTAGATGGGTATTCATTTTTCCCTCCTAATTTTATGTCGTAATTATAACAATTATAACAGAAATGTATAAGAACTCAAAGGTGAAAAAGTATATAATTTACAGCAAGGAAACAATCATGTCTAAATGGAATAATGGTTAAAAAACAATTTATTATATTTAGAGTAATTGTTTCTAAAAAATGATGGGGGGAAAATGTAATGAAAAAAATTTTAACAATAGCATTAGTAGTTTCTATGCTCATGCTACTAGTTGTAGGTTGCGCTAGCCCTGCTACTGAAGCGCCTGCTACTGAAGCACCTGTTGAGCAATCTGTGGTTATCTATCAGAACAAGGTTGAAATCGGTGAACAGTTAACTGCTTTAGCAGCATTGTATGAGGCTGAAACAGGGGTAAAAGTAACTGTTAAAACTTCAGGCGGAGATACTCCGTATGCAGAAACCTTAAAAGCAGAGTTCCAATCAGACAGACAACCTGATATCTTTGTTATTGAGGGAATGGGTGGATATAACACTTGGAAATCACAGTTGACTCCTTTTGACGGAGACGAGTGGATCGACCTCACCTCATTGGAATTTGCTGTGGACGGTAAGGTATACGGTTTCCCGGTAGCGGTTGAAGCCTGGGGAATGGCCTACAACGTTGAGATTTTAGAAAAAGCCGGCGTTGATCCAGCTACATTGACTTCACAGGAAGGTTACAGAGCAGCCTTTGAAAAAATTGACGCTATGAAAGACGAATTAGGTCTTAAATCCGTAGTTTCTATGGGGGCAGGTCCTGATTTGAGATGGGTAACCGGACTTCATAACTTTAATGGTTATTTATCTGCCGGTCTACCTTATGGAGACACTACCGTACTTGATAAATTACTTAATGGCGAGGCAGATATGG
>JAGXRU010000031.1 GCA_018335765.1 Alkaliphilus sp. | reverse complement strand
TGGTAGTTTATATATGATGAAGTTTTTTTTAATCAATACCTGTGTAGCTTTTCCAATCACTGTAGCCATAATTGATGAAGTTTCTCCATCCTGCAACTCATTAATTCTTTTAATTTCCTTTCTATTTTGATAATCCCTGGGGAAATTATATAGAAAATCTTCTATTTTATTAATACCTAGTTTATTATAATACTTAAGTTTTTTAGGACCTATACCCTCAATAGACAATATGTTTTTCTTTAACCTGTCCAAATTAATCCCCCCAATAAGTACAAAACATGCCTCACAACAATAATAGGAAATGACTATGTCATTCCCTACTCTACTGAAAAAATATAATAATACAGTGGCTGTCCTCCATAATATACTTCTATATCAATATTTTTATGAATCTTCTTTATACGTTCTGCTAAAAGATTCGCATTATTTTCACTGCTTTCTTCACCATAGAAAATTGTTACCATCTCGTCCATGTCTGTTATCATACCGTCTAATAGCTCGAAAGCAACCTCTTCTGTTTCTTTTCCTACTGATTCAATATTTCCATTTAAAATCCCCAATATGTCACCTTTTTTTATATCATTATTATTGAATTGAGTATCTCTTACAGAAAATGTCACTTGTCCGGTTTTTACTTTTGATATTGCTTCATTCATAAGCTTTATATTTTGTTCAAAGTTTAAATCAGAATTAAAGGACAAAATCGAGGCGATCCCCTGTGGAATTGTCTTTGTTGGAATAACGTGAATATTTTTATCACTAAGCTCTTTTGCCTGATTAGCTGCTAGTATGATATTGCTATTGTTAGGCAGAATAAAAATATGATTGGCAGTTATGCTATCAATGGCCTTCTTAATCTCTTCTGTGCTAGGATTCATTGTTTGGCCACCAGTAATAATTTCATCAACATTTAAATCTTTAAAGATACTGTGCAACCCTGTACCCATAGATACAGAAACAATGCCATATTCTTTAAGTTCTTCGTTTAAAGCTTCATCAAATAAATTTTTATGCTGTTCTCTCATATTTTCAATTTTAATATCGATCAATTCACCCCTATTTAGTCCGTGTTCTAACACCTGTCCAGGATTATTAGTATGTATATGCACCTTAACTAAAGTTTCGTCACCTACAACTAACATGCTATCTCCTAAATTCATTAATTTTCTCTTAAAAGATTCTATATCAATAGATAAACCCTTTACTAAAAATTCTGTGCAGTACCCAAACTGAATATCTTTTTCTTCAAAATCAAGAATCGGTTCATCTTTTTTATGTGAAATGGTCGTTGTATTTTTGAAAATCTCTTTGCCAGTCAAGGCTTCATAGTATCCATTCATAATATGAATAAGCCCTTTGCCCCCAGCATCAACAACTCCTGCATCCTTCAGCACCTTCAACATTTGAGGCGTTTTATCTAATATTTTTTCACCATGACTAATAATATTCTTCAAAAAAATGTCAAAATCATCTGTTTCTTTGCATTCTTCTAATGCTTTTTCACCCATTTCACGTGCAATGGTTAAAATCGTACCCTCCGTTGGTTTCATCACTGCTTTATAAGCTGTATCAGAAGCACTTTTAAGTGCCAATGCAAAATCAGTTGTGCTTAATTTTTCTTTGCCTTTACAACTCTTTGCAAACCCGCGATACAATTGTGACAAAATAACACCAGAGTTACCCCGTGCTCCCATGAGCGACCCATTTGCCATTGCCTCAGTAATCGAATCAACCGTTTCAACGGTGACCTTATTAACTTCTTTTGTAGCTGAGTTCATCGTTAAGGACATATTAGTTCCCGTATCCCCATCCGGAACCGGAAAAACATTTAATGAATCTACAGTACTTTTATTTAATTCCAGTGCATATGCACCTATAATCATCATATTTTTCAACAACTGTCCATCAATATATCTATTTTTCAAGTAAGTACCTCCTCGACTACTTTTCTACTCTAACGCCTTGCACGCTTATGTTAACATTTCTTACTTTCATTCCTGTTAGATTTTCAAGGTTATACTTTACCTTTTCAATTATATTCTTTGCCACAACAGAAATACGAGTGCCAAACTCTACAACTATGAACAAATCCACACTAATTTCATTGTTTGAAGTATTTACTTTTACTCCTTTACTCATATTCTCTCTTTTCAGTAGTTCAACCAGACCGCTAGCTGCTGATTTAGTTGACATCCCCACCAACCCATAGCATTCCATGGCCGATATTCCAGCAATAGAAGCCAGAACCGCATTATCAATATGAATATAACCAAGTTCGTTTTCTATTCTAGCCGACATCTTTCAGCCTCCTTAATATCATTGTTTTAATATGTAGTATTCTTTTTCGTAAAGATATATAATTATTTTATATTAATTTATCCAACTATTCAACTGCATTAATATATTCAACTTTAATATTAAATATAATGCGGAATATTTTTGGTTGCTTATTGTACAAAATACTAAATATATGGTAAAATAATAATGTTTTTAATTAGTGTTTACTCACTCGAAGGAGGTGTTATATATGTCAAAAGCATGTGACGTATGCGGAAAAGGTAGAATATCAGGCAACAATGTCAGTCACTCAAATAGACATACACGTAGGGTATGGAGTGCAAATATAAAGAAAGTTAAAGCCGTAGTAAACGGATCAGCAAAAAGAATCAAAATATGTACAAGATGTCTACGCTCCAACAAAATCGAACGAGCAATCTAAATTGGTAAAGCCTGCTTATTAGTAGGCTTTATTTATTCTCTATATGAAAAGTTTATATCCAAGCAATATCATAGCACAACCTAACAAAACCAGCCAAATACTTAACGGAAACAAGATGACTGCTACAATAACAAAACCTGTAATTAAAAGGATTAATCCAATAATGCTTTTACTGACTCTCCTCCAAATATTCCAACACCTTCTTCTTCTCATCTGCCCCTCCTAAATTTTTTTAAACAACACCAATAGGATAAAAATACATAAGCTTCCTAAAATACAGTACCATATTAATACTGGTATTATCTCTATCAGAATGATTGCCCCTCCTAGTGCAAGTACTATTCCAAATAATTTTCTGAGAATCTTGGATTTCACCATTTATACCACCTCAAATAAAATATGGGCAAATAAAAGCTATTATTATATATTATTCATACTGATTGGTTTATGCCACAATCAAACTATGGGAATTAATTAATCTTTCGATTTAATTAAAAGTATGGTTCCTAAATCAAAAGTTATTTTAACTTTACTCTCTATAAATCTATTACTAACCCCTAAAGAAGAGCCTATATGAATTGTTGCATTTTTTAGTGGATATTCCAATCCTTCGATACTCATATTTTCTACTTTTTCACTTAATGGAATGATTGATAACAGTTCTCCTGGCACTCCATTTATTTCCAACGAATGTTTGGTTGCCATAATAATATTATGTTCATCGATGATCTCGGCTTCAATTCCCTTTTCTACTATATAAACCAATAGCATTATGTTTGATAAAGTATGATCCATTCTACTCCCCATCACGGCCATTAACGCGATTTTTTTTGCACCGTTTTCTATTGCATATTCAACTGCCAATTCAGTATCGGTGTAATTTTTATGAGTTGGAAATCTAATAAATTTCACATTTTTATCAACATAATGTTTTTCTATGTCAGCATTGATGGAGTCAAAATCTCCAATAAGCACATCAGGGCAAATACCCATATTATACAGATGCTTGGCTCCTCCGTCGGCACATATAATAAAGTTGTGTTTATCAATGATTTTTCTGGCGAAGTCATAATCTTTCAAATTTCCATTTGCAATAATAATAAAGTTCATAGGCTACCCCTAGCAATTATTTATTGTATGTCTAAATGACTTAACTGTTTCTATTACATCACTTGAATGAAAAATAGCAGATCCTGAGACTATTATATCTGCACCCGCTTTCACAACCTCGCAAGCGTTTTCAAGCTTAATTCCTCCATCTACTTCTATTTCTATATCTAATTTCCTATTGCTAATAATTGTTTTTAGATCTTTTATTTTTTGTAATGCTGAAGGTATAAAACTCTGCCCTCCAAAACCTGGGTTTACTGACATGACCAATACCATATCTACTTCCTCTAAAATACATTCAATAGCACTAATTGGAGTTCCAGGATTTAGTGAAATACCTGCTTTGATACCATAAGATTTGATATTTTGTATTGTTCTATGTATATGCCTGCTGGCTTCTATATGCACCGTAATGATGTTAGCTTGAGCCTTAACAAATTGTTCAATATACAGATCAGGACTCTCTATCATCAAATGAACATCAAAAGGTAGATTGGTATGATTCTTAATACTTTCCAAGACAAGTGGCCCAATTGTTATATTCGGAACAAAATGACCATCCATTACATCAATATGAAGGTAATCGGCACCACCTTTTTCAACTTTTTTTATATCATTCATTAAATTTGCAAAATCTGCTGACAATATTGAGGGTGCAATCTTCACCATCTTCAGTACCTCCTTTTAGTTTTTTGAATCTCTTCTAAAAGTTGAATATAGCTATCATATCTTTCTTTGGAAATATCTCCTGCTATCATTGCCTTTTTTATCATGCATTCCGGTTCATAAAGATGTATGCAGCTTTGATACTTGCACTGTCCCAATAAGGGTAAAAAATCTTTGAAATAGTGTTGCAATTCATCTTTTTCAATGGTTTCAACATCTAATGAACTAAAGCCTGGCGTATCAAGCACCCAACCGCCAAATTCAAGCTCCAGTAGCTCCACATGCCTTGTGGTATGCTTTCCTCTTTTATTTTTTTCACTAATTTCACCAGTTTGTAATTTTAAATTTGTCTGAATAGCATTCAAAAGGGATGACTTTCCAACACCAGACGGACCTGCGAAAACAGTGATTTTATCTTTCAGCAACCCCTTCAAAAAATCTATTCCTTCACCAGTTTTAGTACTCGTATTGAGAACAACATAACCTGCTTTAGAATAAATGTTTTTTATAAGATCAAAATTTTCCGCAATATCAATATCTGCTTTGTTGACACAAATCAAAATTTCCAAAGCTTCTTTTTCAACCCTGACTAGAAATTTATCCAAAAGAGGAAGATTTGGATCAGGATTTTTTATGGAAAACACTATTATTGCCTGATCAATATTGGCAACTGGTGGACGCAAGAGTTCAGTTTGCCTAGGTAGAATTTCTTCGATTGAACCTTTTCCAGTGGAAGGATCTATAGATATACTCACCTTGTCACCTACCATAGGTATGATCTTATCTTTTCTTAATTTACCTCGGGCTTTACATTCTATAACCTCGCCTTCAGCTTTAATATAATAAAAGCCTCCAATTCCCTTTACGATCGTACCTTCAATCATAAATTGCCCCCGTTTCGAAATCTATTTGTTTTCTTGCAATTAGAACAGTATCAAAATAAATTTCGATTGCAGCTTTTCCCCTACCCTCAATTGTAAGTGTTTCTTGACTACTTTTTGATTTTTGGTGAACACCACTATAATAAATAGTGGAAACGCCATTTTGAATTATTACTATTTTAATGATAAATTCTTCTTGTTTTGCATCATCATATTTTAACCTAAAGGAAACTGATTTCATAGGAAGTTCATTTTCTTCAGTAGGCTGTCCAACGTTTTCTGCTCCTTTGCTAACAATTAAATCAACCACACTATTTTCCTCGACCTCCGTGCCTTGAGGTATGCTTTGTGAGAGTACAATGTCTTTTGCAACTGTGCTATGGAATACATAATCCGTTTTTCCTGTTATCAAACCTGAATTTTCCAGTGTTCTCTTAGCTGTATTGACTTCTTCTCCAACCAGATTTGACATTAATATTGATTTTAATTCCTCCCCTTGGCTGACAACAATATTTACACTTGAGCCTTTAGGTACTCTCTCTCGAGATTTAGGATTCTGGCTAATAATTATTCCAACAGGCAAAGTGTGATATTCATACTTAACAACCTTTTTCAAGGATTCATTTTCAAGAAGCATATCAATCTCATCTAATCGTTTATTTATTAAATTAGGTACTTCAACAAGTTGTGGCCCTTTGCTCACAATTACTTGTATTGTATAGCCCTCTTTAACTATTTCCCTAGCAGCTGGGGTCTGAGATATTATATGCCCCTCTTCAACTTGTGAATTGAATTGTTCAGACGAAATATTAATCTTTAACCCTAAATTTTCAATATTTGTTTTAGCTTCCTCATAAGTTTTACCTACCACGCCAGGAATCTCTTTTTCATTGCCTTTTAATTGATCATTAAAAAAGAATATAGTTCCAGTTACTATGATGGCTAATATAAAGGCCGAAATCACAGCAGTCCAAAAAATCATCTTCCCATTATTTTTTTTAGCTCGAAGTCTCTCCCCAACAGCCGCTGTGTTGTACCTTATGTCTTCGTCTTTAATAGCTGGTATTATTTGGGTAGGACTATCATCTTCCTCAAACTTTACAAAACTTCCCATCGGAAATCTCAGTGCTTGATTTAAGTCATCTAAAACTTCTCTAGCACTGTTATATCTTCTGCTTTGGTCTTTTTGAGTTGCTTTTATTATGATGTCTTCAATAGCCTTAGGTGTATTCTTTTTTATGATAGTTGGCAAAATGATTTCGTTGTTTATATGCTTTAAAGCTATTGATATAGGGCTGTCTCCCTCAAACGGAACTCTACCTGTTATCATTTCATAAATAACGATTCCCAATGAATATAGATCTGATTTTTCATCTGTATACCCACCTCTTGCTTGTTCTGGTGAAAAATAATGTACAGAACCAATAACATTGCCTGCATTAGTTACTGTAGAAGAAGTAACAGCTCTTGCTATACCGAAATCAGTCACTTTAACTCTGCCATCCTCAGTTAAGAGGATATTGTGAGGTTTAATATCTCTATGAACAATATGATTATTATGAGCATGCTCTAAAGCTAAAGCTATTTGTTTTGCTACATTAATCGTATCATCTGGCTCGAAAGAGCCCTTTTCCTTTATTATTTGCTTTAAAGTATTCCCTTTGACATATTCCATAACGATATAATATATTTCATCGTCATTGCCCACATCATAAATATTCACAATATTAGGATGTGAAAGACTAGCAGCCGCCTGAGACTCTCTTCCGAAGTTGCGTATAAACTCTTCATCACTGGTAAATTCGGGTCTTAAAATCTTTACTGCTACATATCTATTTAAGAGCTGACATTTAGCTTTATATACTAAAGCCATTCCACCTCCGCCAATTTTTTCAACAATTTCATATCGATTCCCTAAAGTTTTGCCTATCATCTTATCACCTCTATTCATTGTGACCCATTTTTATTGCCACAACAGTAATATTATCGTAACCACCCCGTTCATTAGCCAATGAAACCAGATGCTCACAGCCTTCCTGAATATTATGGCAACGAATTATTATATCTTCTATTTCTTCAACATCTACAACATTTGATAGTCCATCCGTACATAAAACAATAATATCATCATTATTTATTTCTATTTTATACAAATCAACAATAATATTATGTTCTGTTCCTAATGCTCTTGTAATAATATTTCTTTTAGGATGTATTCTTGCCTCATTTTCAGTTATACTTCCATTTCTTAGCAATTCTCCAACCAAAGAATGATCTTGCGTTATTTGTCTGAATTTATCATTATGATAAAGATAAGCCCTGCTATCTCCTACATGACCTATATAGATTGCATTCCCTGATAGTATTAGTACCACTGTCAAGGTTGTGCCCATCCCCTGATAGTTGATTTCTTCTGATGACTTTGTAAATATTACTTGATTAGCACGAATTATAGCTTCTTTTATAATATTATCTATATTATCTTCTGAAACCATAGAAAACAATTCAATTCTTTTAGAAATATAGTCTTTAATTGTATCAATAGCTATATGACTTGCGATTTCACCAGCATTATGCCCTCCCATCCCATCAGCAATAATGAATAACTTCAGTTCATTATCTGAGATATAATAAGCGTCTTCATTTGTATCTCTTACCTTTCCAATGTGCGAACAGGCCCCTACTTCCATTAAATCACCCCTAAAGATAGTTTTAACATTAAAATATACAGTTTATCT